>SVMB01000157.1 GCA_015067675.1 Oscillospiraceae bacterium | reverse complement strand
CATTGCGGAGAAAACAATGAGCAATATCGTGGAGGTCAAAGCCCGCGGCGCACAGGTGTTGGCTCTCGCCGTCAAGGGAAACCGTGCGGTATTGGCACAGGCGGACGATGTGATCTATGTTCCCGATCTTGATCCGTTGTTTCATGCGGTGGTCGAAATCGTCCCTTTGCAGCTTTTGGCTTACTATGTGGCTAAAGAAAACGGCTGTGATATTGATAAGCCAAAGAATCTGGCGAAGTCTGTTACCGTAGAATAAAAAGCGAGAAAGGAAGACCCGCTATGTACAAAAAATATGAATCTCCCTTATCCGCCCGCTATGCTTCAGACGATATGCTCCATCTGTTCTCTCAGCAAAAGCGCATCGAGACATGGAGAAAACTATGGGTGGCGCTGGCGCGGGCAGAGCATAAACTCGGCTTGCCCATTACGGCGGAGCAGGTGGCGGAATTGGAAGCGCACATAGATGATATTGATTTCGACTGCGCCGCACAGAGGGAAAAAGAAGTACGCCATGATGTGATGGCGCATGTCTATGCCTATGGGAAGGCGGCTCCCTCTGCGGCCGGTATTATCCACCTGGGCGCTACCAGCTGCTATGTGACGGACAACGGCGACCTGATCCTCTATCGGGACGGTCTGCGCTATCTGCGCGGGGCGCTGTTGGACGTACTGAAAAATCTTGCGGCATTTGCTGACGAATATAAAGCACTGCCCACACTGGGATATACCCATTTCCAGCCGGCTCAACTTGTCACAGTCGGCAAACGGGCAGCCCTCTGGATGCAGGACTTCCTCCTCGACCTGGAGGAACTGGATCATGTTTTGGACAATATGAGGTTCCTCGGCTGTCGGGGGACTACCGGAACGGAGGCCAGTTTTATGGCTCTCTTTGATGGTGACACAGCCAAGATCGATGAGATGAATCGTGAGATCAGTGGGGAGTTCGGCTTCGACCGTTGCTTGGATGTCTGCGGGCAGACCTACCCACGGAAGGTCGACAGCCGCATTTTGAACTGCCTCAGTTCCATTGCCCAGAGCGCCTATCGCATGGCAAACGACATCCGGCTTTTGCAGCATGACCGGCAGCTGGAAGAACCTTTTGAAGAGAACCAGATCGGGTCTTCTGCCATGGCCTACAAGCGCAATCCCATGCGCTCGGAGCGCATCTGCTCTCTGGCCCGCTATCTGATGGCAGATGCAATCAACGCCACCATGACCGCTTCTGTGCAGTGGATGGAGCGCACGCTGGATGATTCCGCCAACCGCCGCATTTCCATGCCGGAGGGGTTCCTCTGTGCCGACGCCATCCTCCGTCTGGCAAAGAACGTGACCGGAGGACTTGTAGTAAATGAAAAGGTTATCGATAAAGCCGTGCGCGAGTATCTGCCCTTCATTGCTACGGAAAATCTGATGATGGAGGCCGTCAAACGGGGCGGTGACCGGCAGGAGCTTCACGAGGTTATCCGCCGCTGTTCTCACGCCGTTACCGCAAGAATGAAGGAGGGCGAAGCCTGCGACCTGCTTCACAGGCTTGCGGCAGAGCCCGCTTTCGGTATGACCGAAGAAGAGCTCAGCACCTTGCTGCGCCCGGAGGATTACATTGGCCGCTGTCCGGAACAGGTGGATGCGTTTCTTGCGAAAGTACGTCCTATGCTTGCGGGCACCTCCGCGGCATCCGGGGACATTGAACTGTAGGGTTCGGATAGTACGGAGGCCCCATATGGAAAAAGTTTTGATTCTGGATTTCGGCGGACAGTATAACCAGCTGATCGCCCGACGCGTCCGTGAGTGCAATGTCTACTGTGAGGTGCATCCCTATACCATGACGGTCGAGGCTATCAAAGCGTATTCTCCCATTGGCATTATTTTCACCGGAGGCCCCGGCAGTGTCTACGAAGACGACTCGCCGCAGGTCGATTCCGCTGTCTTTGGGTTGGGCGTCCCTGTGCTCGGTATTTGCTACGGTTGTCAGCTCCTTGCGCACAACCTCGGCGGTCGGGTAACGCCTGCCCAGAATGATTCTGCCCGTGAGTATGGAAAAACCGAGACTTGGTACGATACGTCCTGTTCCATTTTCAAAGGACTGCCGGAGAAAGGCATATCATGGATGAGCCATGGTGACTATATGGCAAAGATTCCTGTCGGATTCCAGCTGACTGCGCATTCCGCCGCTTGTCCCAATGTGGCTATCTCCGACGATACCCGCCGTTTCTATGGCGTTCAGTTTCACCCGGAGGTCAATCACACTGCGTATGGCACGCAGATGATCCGCAATTTTCTGTATGAAGTCTGCGGAGCGCATGGCGACTGGACCATGGAGGACTACAAGAACACGGCGATTCGCCGGATTCGTGAAAGAGTGGGCAGCGGCAAGGTTCTGTTGGCGCTCAGTGGCGGTGTGGACAGCTCCGTGTGTGCCGCGCTTTTGGCGGAAGCCATTGGCAGTCAGCTCACCTGTGTTTTTGTGGATCACGGTCTGATGCGTCTGAATGAGGGCGATGAGGTAGAACAGGCTTTTTCCAAATGGAGCATAAACTTTATCCGGGTCAATGCAGAGAGTCGTTTTCTTTTGAAGTTGGCCGGCGAGGCTGAACCGGAATGTAAACGCAAGATCATAGGCGAAGAATTTATCCGTGTCTTTGAGGAAGAAGCAAAAAAGATCGGTGCGGTGGACTATTTGGCACAGGGAACCATTTATCCCGATGTTATCGAGTCCGGAGCTGGCACCGCAGCCGTCATCAAGAGCCACCACAATGTAGGTGGGTTGCCTGAATATGTGGACTTTAAGGAAATTATCGAGCCGCTGAACATCCTGTTCAAGGACGAAGTGCGGCAGCTGGGCCGCGCGCTCGGTCTGCCGGAATATCTGGTCAGCCGTCAGCCGTTCCCCGGTCCCGGACTTGCCATCCGTATCATCGGGGATATTACGAAAGAGAAGGCCGATACTCTGCGGCAGGCCGATTTCATTTTCCGGGATGAGATCGCCAAAGCCGGACAGGATCGGTGCCTAAGCCAGTATTTTGCTGTGTTGACCAACACTCGCTCGGTCGGTGTTATGGGTGACGGAAGGACCTACGATTATACGCTGGCACTCCGTGCCGTCACTACCGATGACTTTATGACAGCAGACTGGGCGCGTGTTCCCTATGACGTACTGGATCACATCTCTCGCCGCATTGTAAACGAAGTACATGACATCAATCGTATTGTTTACGATATTACGAGTAAGCCGCCCGCTACAGTGGAGTGGGAGTAAATGCTGATGCATCTATCGGCAAATGAAGGACGAAGCAGCGGAACAGGTGTGTATTCTCATATATGATTCAATTGGCGTTTGAAGAAGGTGCTTTTTTTGAAAGAGACGCATGAATTTCTTGTCCCGGATTACTATGAGCATTTTGCGTGTAAAATGGGACGATGCCGTGCAGTGTGCTGTGAAGGATGGCCGATTTCTTTTTCTCTGGATGACTATTATCATTTGATGGGCGAAGAATGCTCTGTTGAATTGAGACAAAAGCTGGATAGGAGTTTACATATCAAGCTATCCCCGACGCCGGATGCGTATGCAGAAATCGCTGCGAGATATGATGGTTCCTGTCCCATGAGAATGGAGGATGGGCGATGTGCACTTCATGCAGAGATGGGTGAACGTGCACTGAGTTATGTTTGCAGGCTGTATCCGCGCGGCGTGCGCACAGAAAACGGGTATGAATGTTCCTGCGCAAATAGCTGCGAGGCGGTTCTGGAGCTTCTCTTTCACCACGATGAACCCATAGAGTTTGTAAAACGTGAACTCTCCTTTGATCTTCCGCCGGCAAGAAAAACGGCAAATTTTTTTGAAACGCTGGGCAGGGAACAGGAAATTCGGCTGTGGTTAATCCGTCATATGCAGAACCAGACATTGCCGATTCCGCTGCGGATGATGGCAAT
>SVMB01000041.1 GCA_015067675.1 Oscillospiraceae bacterium | reverse complement strand
CAGCAGGTAGCGGTGCAGCGTCATGCCGGTGCGCTGCCGGATGAGCTGGCTGATGTAGTTAGGGTGGTAGGAAAACTGCTTTGCCAGCATCGTATTGGTCAGCGGCTGCGCGTAATGCTGGTGGATACAGGCAAGAATGGCGTCGGTGCGGTTCCCGGGACGCTTTTCCGCATCTGTGCAGGCAAGCCGCGCCGTGCGGATCAGAATGTCCCCAAGCAGCGCGCCGCAGCGCTCGGCAAAATACAGGTCGCGCTCGTTATACTCCCGGATGATCTCACCGAAGGCTGTGTGCAGCGGCGCATGGGGCACATACACCGTCTGTGCCGAAAATACCGGGAGCTCCGGAAGCTCCGGTTCCGCAAGCTGCTTCGGGGTAAAGTCCTCCGCCGGGAGGTAGGAAAGAGGGGCACGCACCGTCGCGTCGGTGCGGAAGAAGTCGAAATTGATGCCCTGTAGCACCGGCGGTGTACTGCCCGTGCGATAGCAGTACGGGGTTCCGGCGCGGATGTAGAGAAGTGACCCTTCCCGCAGGTGATAACGTTCTCCCGCCGCGCGGATTTCCAGCTCTCCGCTCTCACACAGAAACAGGCGGTGATCCACCCCGGCGATCATTTTGCTTTGAAAGCGGTTTGTTTCGATGCGCGCATACCGGACATACGGACAGATATTCCACAGCTTCATCACGGCACTCCAAAATCTTTGTTTTTTACGAATTTGTCTTTGTTTTGTAAGTCCATTATACCCGCACACCCCGGTATAATCAAGGGTAAACGACAGCAATTGCAAGACAGGAGTGAAACGGATGAAAAAATACCCCTTTGAAGCGCCGGCGGATGAATACCGCGGACTGGATCTGTGGATGGTGAACGATCGGCTCGAGGATGACATGATCGTGCATCAGGTGCGCGAATTTCGGGAAAAAGGCCTGTATTCGGTGGTTTTCAGAACCTACAACGGCCTGATTTCGGACTATCCGGGGCCGGAATTTCGCCGGAAATTGCGGCTGGCCATCGAGACTGCCAGAGAATGCGGCCTGAAGATCGTGCTGCAGGCAGGCTACATGCCGGCGGCGTTCCCCGCCCTGCCGCAGGAGTACCGGCTGCACAAAATTGTCCCCGTGCCGGAGAATCAGGCGGCGGATGATATGCAGATTCTTGCCCGCGCAGAAGGCTTTGTTTTTACCGATCAGGTCTCCCCTGCCGCGGTCAATCTTTTCGACGAAGCGGCGGTTGAGTTTTACGTACGCACAGTGTACGACGAGATGTGGGCAGACTTCGCCGACGAGTTTGGCAAGACCATCATCTCCATCTGGGTGGATGAGCCGCGCTTTGACAACAAGTATCTGCTCTGGACGCCCCGGCTGGCGGAGGAATTTGCCGCCCGTTACGGCTACAGCCTCCCGGAGAGCATCCCCGCGCTCTACTTCGACACCGGCGATTACAAGAAAATCCGTTACGACTACTACACGCTTCTGCGCGAACGGATGGCGCAATGTTATTACAGCCGTGTGCGCGCCTGGTGCACGGCTCACAACCTGCAGTTCAGCGGTCATCTCATGGGCGAAGAGCTGCTGACCACCCAGATTGCCCAGGCGGTCGCGGTCATGCCCTACTACCGCTACTTTGATGTCCCGGGCATTGATATGCTCTGTAACTGTCACGACTGGTACGACCGCCCGATTGTCCCGGACAACCGGCAGGATCGCGCCAAAGTCGAGCATTCCATGCACGTCTCCGCAATTCAGTGCGTATCGGCGGCGGAGCAGACGGGAAAGGCGCACGCGCTGTGCGAGATGTACGGCGTCACCTCCACCAATCTCTCCTTCCGCGACCTGATGCATCTGTACGATTTCTTTGCCGCCATCGGCATCAATCACCAGTGCATGCACGCGCTGTTTTACTCACCGCGCGGTTTCCGCAAGCGCTTCTACCCCCAGGCCTTCAACGTATACCAGCCCTTCTGGGAGAATCTGCGCAATGTAAAGGACTACGCAGCCCGGGTCGGACGCTTTGTCAGTACCGGCGAATGCGCCCGGGACATCCTGATCCTGCATCCGCTGGAGACGGCCTACGGTCTGATACGCGGCCTGACCGCGCCGTTGGACATTGCTCCGCGCGAGGCTGCGCGGGACTACGACAATTGCTGGTACGCGATGCTTCTCATGCTGTACGGTTCCCGGATTCCGTTTCACTTCGGCGATCAGATGAGCATCGACGAGCTGGGCGATGTCCGGGCGGATCGCTTCGTGATCGGAAAGATGGGCTACCGGATTGTGGTGGTGCCGGAGATCGAGACTTTGAGCAAGCGCACGTTTTCCTTACTGTGTGCGTTTGCCGAAGCAGGAGGCCGCGTCTTTTTCAAGGGAGCGATCCCCTCCCGTCTCGACGGCCGTGAGGATGCAGCGATGCAGGAAACGCTTCGCGCGCTGCCGGGTGCCCGGTTCTTTGAAACAGGCGAAGATCTCATGCGGGCACTCCGGGATGAAAGCCGCAGGGAGTACGAATACCTTTGCGACGACGACGCGTCCCGCACCATCATCAACCACCGTGTTGATGGCGCGGAGCACTTCTTCATGATTCACAACGGCGACTGCCGCCGGGGCAGAAAGGGAACGCTGAAACTTCCCGGGACGCACCGTGCATTCAGCTTCGATGCGCAGACCGGCGCGATCCGGGAGATCGACGCCCGGGAAGCCGGCGGTTTCACAATGATTCCTGTACAGACGCCCGTGGGCGGTTCCTCCCTGCTCTTCACGCAGCCGACAGCACAGCTGCTTTCTGACCGCCCCGCCGCTGCAGTCACCCGCACCGTTCCTCTGGAAAACGCCGTCTGCCGCGTGTGCGGCGACAATCTGATGACGCTTGAATACTGCTCGTGGCGCAAGCCGGACATGGCAGACTTCAGCGATACGGAAATGCCCGTCGAGCGGGTGGTGGAGAAATTCCGGCGGGAAGAATACGAGGGACCGATCACCCTGCGCTTCCGGTTTTGGTCGGACTTTGAACCGAAGGGACTTAAACTGATCCTGGAGGATCCCGAGGAGTGCCGCGTCACACTCAACGGCGTTCCCGTGGACACCACCGTACTGGATCATTATTACGCCCGGGCGTTCTGCGTCGTCGCGCTGCCGGATGCGGTGTGCCGCGGGGAGAATGTCCTCGAGATATCCCGGTACACAAAGCCACAGCTTGCCACACCGCCCAGTGACAACATGACCCATCTGTTTGAGCTGTTCCGCTCCCCCATCGGCGTGGATATGGAGCGGGTGCATCTGATGGGAGACTTCTGCGTGGACGCCGTTACCGAGACCACGGCCGGTGCGGGGCTTGTGCGCATGGCAAAACGCTTCTATCTCACGCCGCCCGAGCCGGTGCGCGCCGTATCCGATCTGACGGTACACGGCTACCCGTTTTATCCGGGGCCTGTGGAGTATACGCTGGAGGCCGATGTCACCGAAGAGATGCTCCGGGCCCGGGACATCGCGCTGGAAATCGGACGCTACAACGCCTGCTCCTGTACGGTGTGGGTCAATGGTGAACAGGCGGGCTTCATCGACCGGGAGCCCTATAGTCTCTCACTTCATGGCCTCCTGCAGGCGGGCAGAAACACCATCCGCGTCCG
Organism: Oscillospiraceae bacterium; assembly: GCA_015067675.1. Taxonomy (GTDB): domain Bacteria; phylum Bacillota; class Clostridia; order Oscillospirales; family QAMX01; genus SIG502. Next base: position 26,790 of record SVMB01000041.1, on the reverse strand, counting down.
GCTTCTGGGCACGCTGCGCAACATGATCGGTCTGTCCCACGTCGAGGGCGTGGACACCACCGGCTCCAGCCGGGCAAAGTGGGTCATGGAAATGGAAAACGCCGCATATACCGAATACGATACCGGCCGGATCACCCCGAGCTTCCAGCAGACGCCGCTGGGTCTGGGGGATTTCTCGCTTGTGATCACGGAATAAAAGACGAGCTGCCGCAGGGGATTCTGCGGCAGCTTTTATCGTTGTATGTATGCTGTTCCACTACTCAAATGCCTTGATGATGAGCAGTGACGCGATGCCGATGACGATGCCCAGTCCCGTTTTCGCGGTGATGCGCTCACGGTAGACAAGGGCTGCGACCAGCGTGGAAATGATCGTGCCGCCTCCGTTGATGAAGGCAAAGAGAATGACGGGGGAAAGCAGCGCGGTGGAGAGGGTCGCCAGCTGGTTGATGAAGAACACGCTGACGGCAAGGGCGACGCCGCAGATAATCAGCGGCCGGTTGAGTCGGGTGTCCACGGTTTTGTCCCGGCTGCCGGGAAGGGTTTTGTACAGCACGGAGGACAGCAGCGCGATGATTCCAAAGGAGAGGAAGGAGAACACGCTCACATCTCCCTCGGGGACGCAGCGGGTAAACATCTGCTGGGCAAGCATGGTGCAGCCGTTTGCAATCATTGTGCCGATGAGCAGAAGCAGGGTCTTGCCGCTGAAGTTTGCGTAAACCTGTCTCGACGCGCCGATGAGCAGATAGGCCGAGAGGAAAAACAGCGCAAGACCGACAAGCTGCATCGGGGCAATGGGCTGGCTGAAGAATACCGCGCCTGCGATGATAGGAATGAGCATACCGGCGGTGCCGAACATGGAGTTGAGGCTGACGGTTCCGCTTTTCATGGAGTAGATGCTGAAAAAACCGGAGAAGAAGAGCGCGAGGCCGGAAAAGGAGGCAATCAGCACCGTCATCGGCGAAAAATGGAAGCCTTTGCCCGCGGCGAGGATCAGCACCAGGCCCAAAACGGCGGAAATGGCGTTTTTGAAGGCGTTATAGCCCACGAGCATGGTGAGATTCTTGATTTCAAGGCTGGAACGCTTGTTGAACAGCGCCTGCACCACGCGGAAAAGCAAAATGACGGAAATATATACGCTGACCATGGTGGATATCCTCCGGGTTTAGTGATTTCCTGCGCCGTTCCGGGGAGAATGCCCGGGCGGCGTATTTCATTTTATCAGCTGCCCGGATGAAACGCAACCGAAGACACTTCGAAAAATTTTCGAATTTCCGAAATTGCATATCGGAGACAAAACGGCTATAATGAAGGCAGGTGATTTGGAATGCTGACTCTTTCAAAACTTGCCAGACTTGCCAACGTCTCGGTGTCCACGGCGTCAAAAGCCTTCTCCGGCAGCACGGAAGTAAACGAAGAAACCCGGGAGATGATCTTCGGCATCGCAAGGCAGTACGGCTGCTTCAAGAAATTCTACAATGCCAAATATCCCAAACTGGTCATTGCCATCATCGCGCCGGAGCTTCGCGGCGCGTATTATACCCGGTACCTGTCCTGCATACAGGATAACCTCGAGCGGGAAAACTGCGAACTGTGCTTTTCAACGACCAATTTCTCAGGCGAAAAGGAAAAGGCGCTGGTTGAATACTACTACCGCCATTCAAACGTCGACGGCATCATCGTCATCAATCCCCAGTCCGACCTGGACGGGCACTATGAAATCCCGGTGGTGTTTGTCAATCCTTTGTGCCGCTCGGCGTATGCGTTTTCGGTGGAAAGTGATCTGGGACCCGCGCTGCGGGAGAGTGCGGCGTATCTGCGCAAAAAGGGCGTTGATTCCGTCGGATTTATCGGCGAAGCGCTGACGGAGCGAAAGCAGCAGCTGTTTGAACGGGTCATGCGGGAAACCGGGATTGCGCTTGATGAACGCCTGGTTGTTGTCACTGAACGGCGGTTTGAAGAGGGCGGATACCGGGCGATGGAGCAGCTCTTTTCAGGAAAGCATCTGCCCCGGGCGATTGTCTGCGCCTACGACAACATGGCAGTGGGCGCCATCCGGTGCATCTTCGACCACGGGCTGCGGGTCCCGGAGGATATTGCGGTGCTGGGTATGGACGACAACTTCGAGGCGGCCTATCTCAACCCGCCGCTGGCCTCTCTTTCCTCCGACACAGGGGAGTTGTGCCGCATCGCGGCGGAAGCAATCCTGAACCAGAGCGGACAGGCGGCCGCACAGCACGTCATTGCGTCGAGCTTTAAGCTCAGACGCTCCTTTGAAATCCTCTGAGGAACCTATCCCCGTATTACAAAGAAAAAACCGGGCTCCGGCAGCGTGATCAGCTGTCCGGAGCCCGGTTTAATCGTCTGGATTAAGCGCCTGTCGGGTACTGGCTGTTGTACATCTTCGCGTAGGTGCCGTTCATGGCCATGAGCTCGGCGTGACTGCCGCGCTCGATGATCTCGCCGCCGTCTACCACGAAGATACAATCCGAATCGCGGATGGTACCCAGGCGGTGGGCGATGACAAAGCTGGTACGGTTCTCCATGAGACGCGCCATGATGCGCTGGATGCGGATCTCGGTGCGGGTATCGACGTTGGAGGTGGCCTCGTCCAGGATCAGGATCGGCGGGTCGTTGAGCACGGCTCTGGCCAGCGCCAGCAGCTGCCGCTGACCGGCGGAGAGGTTGGAGCCGTTATCCGCCACATGGGTATTGTATCCATCCCGGAGTCTGGTGATGAAGGGATGGGCACCCGCAGCCTTCGATGCGGCGATGACTTCCTCGTCGGTGGCTTCCAGCTTACCGTAGCGGATGTTATCCATGATGGTACCGCCGAAGAGGTAGGTTTCCTGCAGCACCACGCCGAAGCTTGCGCGCACGCTGTCGCGGGTATAGTCGCGCAGGTCGATGCCGTCCACGCGGATGCCGCCGTCGGTGACGTCATAGAAACGGGTGAGCAGATTGATGATCGTCGTCTTGCCGGCACCGGTGGGACCGACGAAGGCGGCGCGGGTATGCGCGGGAACGGTGAAGGAGACGTTCTTGAGGACCGGAGTATCGGCGCGGTAGCCGAAGCTGACGTTTTCAAACACCACTTCACCTGCGGGATTACTGAGAACTTCGGGGTCGGCACGGTCGGGAACCTCATCGGGCTCGCTCATGACCTCAAACACGCGCTCGGCGCCTGCGATGGCGGAGAGCAGGGAGTTATAGGTGTTGGCGATCTCGTTGAGAGGACGCACGAACTGCTTGGTCAGGGAGACAAAGGACGCGATGGTACCGATGCCGATCATGCCGTTGAGGGCGAGAATACCGCCGGTGACGCTGACGAGCACGAAGCCGAAGTTATTGATGACGTTGAGCAGGGGCATGATGGAGGCGGACCAGGTGTGGGCGCGGGTACCGACCACCCGCAGACGCTCGTTCTGTTCCTCGAATTTGCGCAGCACCTGCGCCTCCTGGCCGTAGGCACGCACGGTCTGTACGCCGGTGATCGACTCCTCGATGTGGGAGTTGAGCATACCCAGTACGTACTGATTTTCCTTGAACATGGGGCCGGTACGGCTGGTGACAACCTTGGTCAGCAAAAAGATCAGCGGTACGGTGATGAGCACGGTCAGGGCAAGAATCGGCGAGAGCACGATCATGGCGATGAGGGTACCGGAGACGTTGAGAACGCCGGTGATGAGCTGGATGGCGGCCTGACCGACGGAGCCGGAGATGGTATCCATGTCGTTTGTCAGACGGGACATGAGGTCGCCGGACTCATGGCTGTCGAAGAACCACAGCGGCAGCTTCTGCAGCTTGGCAAAAAGCTCGCGGCGCAGGCGGTTGACAAATCTCTGGGAGAGCCCCGCCATGATGAACTCACGGGAGAAGATGAGGCAGACGTCCACGAGATAGGTCAGACCCAGCAGCGTAACGCTGGTGACGAGTCGTTCACGGTTGAGGGTGCCGGGAAGGATACCCATGGCGTCCACCGCGCTGCCCTGCAGCAGGGGAATGAGGATGGACGCGCCGGAGATGAGCATGACGATGCAGGCCACGACCACCAGCTGCCCCTTGAGACCGGTCATGTAGTGCCAGAGCATCTTCATCGTGCCCATGAAGTCCTTGGGCTTCTGCACCGGTCTGCCGCGTCCGCCGGGACCACCGGGTCCGGGTCCGCGTCCGATGGAGGAATTGGCGTTGGACTGGTATTTATCCATGGTGTACGGCCTCCTTTCCGGGCTGGTTGTGCAGCGCCTCGGCGCCGTACTGAGAAAGGTAGATGTCACGATAGACCTGGCAGGTTTCCAGAAGCTCGGTGTGCTTGCCCACGCCTACGCAGGCGCCGTCGTCGAGCACCACAATGCGGTCGCAGTCCAGCAGGGAGCTGATCTTCTGGGAGACCACCAGCGAGCCGCACTTGACGTCGCGGGCAAGCTCGTCGCGGATGCTGGCCTCGGTGAGGGCATCCAGCGCCGAGAGGCAGTCGTCGAGGATGAGGATGCGGGGCTTCTTGATGAGCGCTCTTGCGATGGCGACGCGCTGACGCTGACCACCGGAGAGGTTGACGCCGGAGTGGCCGATGAGGGTATCATAGCCCTCGGGGAAGGACATGATGAAGTCGTGGGCATGAGCAGCCTTCGCCGCGGCAACCACTTCCTCAAAGGAGGCAGTTTCGTTGCCCCAGCGGATGTTTTCCAGGATCGTACCGGTGAAGAGCACCACGCGCTGGGGAACCACGGCCAGATGCTGCCGGATGATGCCCGGATCCACGTCGGCGGCGTCCATGCCGAAGATGCGGATGGAGCCTGCGGTGGGCTGGTAGAACTGCAAAACGAGGTTGATGAGCGTGGTCTTACCGGAACCGGTGGCGCCGATGACGCCGACGCGTTCGCCGACGCCGCAGGAGAAGCTCACGTCGGTAAGGGCGGCACGGCCGGTGGACTGGGCGTAGGCGAAGGAGACGTTATGGAAGTCCAGACCCTTTTCCAGATCAGGCTTTACGTTTTTATCCAGCTCCGGCAGGCTTTCGGCGTCGAAAAGCTCTTCCAGGCGCTTACAGGAGGCGTTGGTGCGGACAAAGCGCTGGAAGATATTGGAGAGCATATTCATGGACTGGAGAATCTGGGTCATGTAGGTGATGAAAGCGATGATCTGACCCGCGTGCACATTACCTGAGTTAACTTTGAGGCCGCCGATCCACAGCAGCACCACGATGGCGCCGTAAATGACGAGATTGATCAGCGGATTGAAGATTGCCATGACGCGGGAGGCAAAGGTAGAGGTATGGCGCAGCTCCTCATTGGGGCCTGAGAAACGTTCGACCTCAAAGGAGAAGCGGTTGAAGGCCTTGACGACGCGGATACCGGAGAGATACTCGCGGATGACGGTGTTGACGTTATCCAGCGCTGTCTGCACCTTGGCAAAGAGCGGGAAGCCGTACTTCATATTCAGCATGATGATGCCGGAGATGATGAAACAGCAGATGATGGGGATAACGGCAAGCTCCATATTGAGCCGCATGGCCATGATGATGCCGCCGATGCAGAGAATGGGCGCGCGCAGGGCGATGCGCATGAGGCCCATGGTCATGTTCTGAACCTGCGAGATATCGTTGGTGATGCGGGTCATGAGGGTACCCGCGCCGAAGCGGTCCAGCTCATCGGGTTTGAGGGACTGGATCTTGGCGTAGGCGTCGCTGCGCAGGTAAGCGGACAGGTACTGCGCACCCCGGATGGATAGGATATTGCGCAGGAAAGCGACAACGGCATAGGCTGCAACGGCGGCGAGCATAAGGCCGGAGGTATGCAGCACATAGCTCAGATCCCCCGAGGCAACGCCGACGTCGATGATATCAGCCATGAGGGTCGGCTGCAGCAGTTCGACACCGGCTTCCACCGCCATGCAGATGATTGACAGGATAAACAGCGGCAGGATTTTTTTGAGGTACTTCCAGTACAGGCGCAAAGTACGGTCACTTCCTCTCCCGATCTTTTAGAATTCTAATGATCTTATTATATACCTGTCCGCAGCGGTGTGCAAGAGGTTTAAGGCAATTTGTTTTATGAAAATATAAAGAGCGTTTCCGGAGGGTTCTTTTTGTTTTGCTCAGAAAGATGGTGCGCCTCCGGCGGAGGGAGGAACACGGGATCTACCCGTGAGGCCCTGTGCATTGCGCATGCACCCCGCGGTCACTTTCTTGCGTGTGCAAGAAAGTAACCAAAGAACACACGAAGGAAGGACTACCGGTCCTTCCTTTCGAAACCATCTCCAGAGACGGGGATCAAGGCCTATGAAGCCCGGTAGTAACCAGGTTACTGCCGAGCACAGCACCCAGGTGCTGTGTGGGGAACCAACCTGGTTAAGAGAAGTTCATAGGCGATGGTCGTCTCTGGAAGGGGCTTCCCAAGGGGAAACCGGTGTTTCCCCTTGGGTGGCGCTCTTTGCCTACTTTCTCTCGACATGGAGAGAAAGTAGGCGCGGGGTGCATGCGCAATGCACAGGGCGTACGGGTCCAGAACCCGTGATCCTCCCTGCGCCGCAGGCGAACCCTCTTACAGATACAGAAAGAAAGCGCTATGGGAAAGCCGCCGAGGCTTATCAGATACAGAAAGAGGGTTCTGCGGGAAAGCCCTGGGGTTTATGAACAACTGTAACAAAAGCCCCAGACAACCATGATTTTATTCGCTTTAATTCGGAAGAAATGTCAGTAAGTTTGCCGTGACAAGGACACTTGTTTCGTATATAATAAGTATGGCGAATCATACATAAAAACAGCGGTGGTGTTGTTGCCCCGCCGTGGAAAGGGCGAATGAACGTGAGAACTCCCAATAGGAACCTGCCGAATATCCTCTCCTTTATCCGTTTACTGATGGTACCACTGTTTGTGTGGCTGTTTTTCTCGGGGCTGCCGCTGTGGGCCGCGGGTATTGTGTTCCTGCTTGCCGGGATTACCGACGTTCTCGACGGTCATATCGCCCGTAAGTACGGCTTTATCACAAAGCTCGGACGGGTTATCGATCCGCTGGCCGATAAGCTCATGCAGGTCTCGGCGTTTGCCTGTCTGGCTATTGCCAAAATCATTCCCGTCTGGGTCATCTCAATTCTGGCAGCCAAGGAATTCTGTATGATGCTGGGCGCGGCGCTGATGCTCAAAAAGGTGAAGGATGTGCCGCCGTCCAATAAGTTCGGTAAGGCAGCCTCCGCGCTGTTTTACTTCATCACGCTGGCGGTCATCATCTTTGATATGTCCGGTACACTGCAGGTGGTGCTGCTGGGCGGCGCACTGGCTCTGAGCGTGCTGGCAATGGTCATTTACTACATTCAGGCAAAAAGATACGCCGCAAAGAAGTAAAAAACTCAATTTTGCCCTCTCAGTCACGTCCCTTCGGAACGCGACAGCTCCCCCAGAGGGGGAGCCGCCCTGCTTGCCTCTCCCTTTGGGAGCGGTGTCTGGTGAACCGCAGGCGGTTCGCCGGACGGAGAGGGCTTCCGACGCAGAGGACATTTTTCCCCGAATCGTAATTCCTGCTACTATTGCTCAATCCCACCTAATAGGATATATCTACCACCAACCATAGGAGAAAAGCTAAAACATGAAAATGCAGATGTGCGCACGCTGCCATAAGAACGTGGCGGTCGTGTTTATCACAAAAATTGAAAACGGCGAGCAGAAATCCGAGGGTATCTGCCTCAAATGCGCCCGCGAGCTCGGCCTCAAGCCCGTGTCCGACCTCATGGATAAGATGGGCATCACCGACGACGACGTGGAAAGCATGAACGACGAGATGAGCGCCCTCATGGAGAACGCCGAGAACTTCGACCCCTCCATGCTCTCCGGCCTCTTCGGTGCAGGCGGCGCTCCCGAGGGTCCCGACGGCCCCGATGAGCCCGGTACCACCGCCACCATGCCCTTCCAGAACCGCCTCTTCGGCGGTGCACAGCCTCCCGTGCCCTCCGACGGCACACCCGCCCCCGGCGGCCATCCCGCAAACGAGGCCAGAGGCGAGCGCCGCGAGAAATCCCGCGACAAGCGCAAGTACCTCCCGGCTTACTGTATGTCTCTGACCGAAAAGGCCAAGTCCGGCAAGCTTGACCGCATCGTGGGCCGTGAATCCGAGATCGCCCGCGTCATCCAGATCCTCAACCGCCGCCAGAAGAACAATCCCTGCCTCATCGGTGAGCCCGGCGTGGGTAAAACCGCCGTGGCCGAGGGTCTTGCCCTGCGCATCGCCGAGGGTCAGGTTCCCTACAAGCTCCTTGATAAGGAAGTGCACCTCCTGGACCTCACAGCGCTTGTCGCCGGTACCCAGTTCAGAGGTCAGTTTGAGTCCCGCATGAAGGGCCTCATCGAGGAAGTCAAGGCGCTTGGCAACATCATCCTCGTCATCGACGAAGTCCACAACCTCGTGGGCGCGGGCGATGCCGAGGGCAGCATGAACGCCGCCAACATCTTAAAGCCTGCCCTCTCCCGCGGCGAAATCCAGGTCATCGGCGCCACCACCTTCACCGAATACCGCAAGAGTATCGAGAAGGACACCGCCCTCGAGCGCCGCTTCCAGCCTGTCACCATCAACGAGCCCTCCATGAACGAGGCCGTGGAGATCCTGCGCGGCATCAAGAGCTATTACGAAGATTACCACGCCTGCGTGATTCCCGACGAGATCTGCCGCCAGGCCGTCCTTCTCGCCGAGCGCTATATCACCGACCGCTACCTGCCCGATAAGGCCATCGACCTCATCGACGAGGCATGTTCCGACGTCAACCTCCACAACAAAAACCTCATCCGTCAGGCTCAGATCGAGAAAGAACTGGGAGGCATCGACGCTGAGCGTGAAGCCGCCGCCGCTGCCGAGGATTACGCCAAGACTGCCGAGATCCGCAGCCGTGAGCTGCAGCTCTCCGAGGAGCTTGCCGTGCTGATGAGCCAGGAGCTTCCGGTGGTGGGTATGGAAGAGCTGGCGAAAGTCATTGAGCTCTGGACCGGCATTCCTGCCAGCCGCATTCAGGTGCAGGAGTTTGAGCGTCTGTCCAAGCTTGAGCAGCGTCTCAAAGAGCACATCGTCGGTCAGGATCATGCCATCGAAGCCGTTGCCGCGGCCATCCGCCGCAACCGCGTGGGCATCTCCCCCAAGGCAAAGCCGGTTTCCTTCATCTTCGCCGGTCCCACGGGCGTGGGTAAGACCGAGCTTGTCCGCCGCCTTGCCGCGGATATGTTTGATACCCCCGAAAGCCTGATCCGGCTGGATATGTCCGAATTTATGGAAAAGCACGCGGTTTCCCGCCTCATCGGCGCCCCTCCCGGATACGTGGGCTACGACGAGGCCGGTCAGCTCACCGAAAAGGTGCGCCGCCGTCCCTACTGCGTCATTCTCTTTGACGAGATCGAAAAGGCCCATCCCGACGTGCTCAACATCCTGCTGCAGATTCTCGACGACGGCCGCGTCACCGACGCCCACGGCCGTACCGTGAGCTTTGCCAATACCGTCATCATCATGACCACCAACGCCGGCTCCGACCGCACCGACGCCGCCGTGGGATTCGGCCGCACGGTCACGCAGGCTGCCCACGACAAAGCCATGAAGGCGCTTTCCGACATCATGCGCCCCGAGTTCATCAACCGCATCGACGAGATCATCGCCTTCAACTCCCTCACCAAGGAAAACTTCCGCTCCATCGCGGACATCCAGCTCTCCCGTCTGCGTGACGCCCTCGCTGAGAAGGGCATCACCCTGACCTGGGACGGCGCTTTTGCCGATTACATCACCGAGAAGAGCTTCTCCGTGAAGTACGGTGCCCGCAATCTGCAGCGTCTTGTGCAGAAGGAAGTCGAAGACGTTCTGGCGTCGAAGATTATTGCGTCCTACGAGACTCCGGTGAGTCTGGTACGTTTGTCTGCGGAAGACGGGAAGAGTGTTGTGACCGTCATCAACGCATAAGCCTAACAGAAAGCACCCTCCGTCGGTTTCTGATAAGCCTCAAACCTGACAGAGAGAATTGAGTTTTCTGTATTTGATAAGCCTCGGCGGCTTGAGCGGAAAAAGATTCTTTCTGATACGCCCTGCGCCCTTCGCGCGCCCGGACCCCATTTCTCTCCATGTCGAGAGAAATGGGGGAAAGAGCGCCACCCAAGGGGAAACACCGGTTTCCCCTTGGGAAGCCCCTTCCGGAGACGGGGATCAAGGCCTATGAAGTCCGGTAGTAACCATGGTACTGCCGATCACAGCACCGAGGAAGCCCAGGTGCTGTGAGGGGAACCAACCTGGTTAAGTGAAGTTCATAGGCGATGGTCGTCTCTGGAATGGGATTCGAAAGGGAAAACCGGTGTTTTCCCTTCGGGTGTTCTTTGGTTACTTTCTTGCACAAGCAAGAAAGTGACCGCGGGGTGCATGCGCAATGCACAGGGCGTATCAGAAAGATAACGTGATCTTCCCTCCGCCGGAGGCGCACTATCTTCCGGATACAGTTCCCATAACCACTTTCTCTCGACCATAAAGCTTTCTATATATCACACAAAGGAGTCTCCACCTTATGTCCGATATCCTCGATATTTCCCTCGCCCCCTCCGGGCAGGATAAAATCAACTGGGTCCGTAAGTGTATGCCCGTGCTCTCCGCGCTGGAGGCCGATTTTGCCAAAACAAAACCCCTCGCAGGTCTGAAGATGGCCATTTCCATCCACCTGGAGGCCAAAACCGCCTACCTCGCCCAGACCCTGCGCGCTGCGGGCGCGGATGTGTCCGTCACCGGCTGTAATCCGCTCTCTACCCAGGACGACGTGGCCGCAGCCCTCGCCGCCGAAGGCTTCGAGGTCAACGGCATCACCGGTGCCTCCATGCAAACCTATCACGATCATCTGGTGAAGACCCTCTCCTGTAAGCCTGACCTCATCATCGACGACGGCGGCGACTTCACCGAGCTCCTCCACGGCGAGCGCCGTGACCTGGCGGTTAACCTCATCGCCGGTACCGAGGAAACCACCACCGGCGTGCACCGCCTCCATGCCCGTGCCGCCGCGGGTGAACTCAGGTTCCCCATGATGGCCGTCAATGACGCGCTGTGTAAGTACCTCTTTGATAACCGCTACGGTACCGGCCAGTCCGTCTGGGCCGCCATCCTCCACGTGACCAATATGGTCGTGGCCTCCAAGACCGTCGTGGTCGCGGGCTACGGCTGGTGCGGACGCGGCATCGCCATGCGCGCCGCCGCGCTGGGTGCCAAGGTCATCGTCACCGAGGTCAATCCCCACCGCGCGCTGGAAGCCGCCATGGACGGATACTCCGTCATGACCATGGACGACGCTGCCGCGCTGGGCGATATCTTCGTCACCGCCACGGGATGCGACAGCGTCATCCGCCGGGAGCATTTTGCGAAGATGCGGGATAACGTCCTGCTTGCCAACGCCGGTCACTTCGACGTGGAAGTCAATAAAGTGGAGCTTGCCGAAATGGCCACCGAGATCCGCCAGCGCAAGCCCTCCATCGAAGGCTACTATCTGCCCGACGGCCGTGTGCTCAACCTGCTGGCCGAGGGCCGCCTCGTCAACCTCGCCGCCGGTATGGGTCATCCCGCCGAGATCATGGATATGAGCTTTGCCGTGCAGGCATTGAGCGTTGTGCATCTGGCACAGCACGGCCGTGAGCTCGCCCCCGGCGTCTACAACGTCCCCAACTACATCGACGAGCTGGTGGCAAAGACCAAGCTCTCTGCCATGGGTCTCACCATCGACACCCTGAGCGAAGAGCAGAAGAAGTATCTGGGAATCGTGTAATACTCCCCCGTACAGGGGAAAACATCGCAGCACCAGGACACATAGAGAGGAAAAGGGTCATGATTATCACGGTAACGCTGAATCCTGCGGTAGACCATACGCTGTTTGTACCGAAGTTCTCCGCGGGGCAGGTGAACCGCGCGACCACGTCGCGCATGGATGCCGGCGGCAAGGGCATCAACGTCTCCAAGGCGCTCAAGGAGCTGGGCGGCGAGAGCATTGCCTGCGGTCTGATCGCGGGACGTCACGGCCGCTCGATCAAGGAAGCGCTGAATGCCGCAGCGATCCAGTACGACTTTGTGGAAGTACCGGGCGAGACGCGCGTCAACATCAAGATTATCGCCGAGGACGGCATCCACACGGACATCAACGAGCCGGGTTTCGACATTTCCGAGGCCGATTTTGAGCGTCTGATGGATCGTGTCTGCCGCAACACGCGGCATGACAGCATTGTGGTGCTGTCGGGCTCGGTTCCGCCGAATCTGGCGATGTCGTCGTATGAGACGCTGTGCAAAAAGATCGTGGAGCGAGAGGGAGTGCGGCTGATTGTAGACTCTGACGCGAAGCATCTGCAGGCGTCGCTGAGTGCGAAGCCGGCGATACTCAAGCCGAATCTGCGGGAGCTGTCGAGTTATCTGGGGTATGAGCCGCAGACGCCGGCGGAGGTCGTGGAAGGTGCGCGGAAGCTGATTGAAGGCGGTGCGCAGACGGTTGCGGTATCGATGGGTGCAAGGGGCGCCGTGATGGTAAATGCAAGCCGTGCGGTGCTGGTAACGCCACCGAGGGTAAATGCGATCGGACCGGTTGGTGCGGGCGACGTGATGGTAGCGGCGCTGGCGCAGTCGCTGGAGGAGGGGAATGATTTCCTGACGACGGCGAAGTATGCGACGGCAGCGGCGACTGCGAGCGTAACGATTGAGGGAACGAGGATGGCATCGAGACGAAAGGTGCTGGCGGTGTTCCAGGACACGGACGTGCAGGAGCTGTAAGCGAAAATGCAATAGCGGATCGGGAAATGCAGTGATTGCTAAGGAGCGCAGCGCAAACGGGTCAAGGGTGCTTTGCACCCTTGCGAGGGTTGAAGGGGCGAGCAGCCCCTGGACGATCCCGTATGGCGATGCCGCAGAATGACAGATCAAGCGGATAGAGGACGGCAAATATAAAAATAGAAAAATACGAAACCCTGCCGCTTGATCGCACGCTCTGCTGTATTGCTTCGAGTCACAAGTGTAACGAGTGACGAGCCACGATAGAACCCGTCTCCGGCTATACCAAGTTAAAGAAAGAATCCGTATTCTGCAACGCTGCAATGTTGCAGAATACGGATTCTTTTGTGTTTTGTACAGTTTTTGTGTCTTGCGGTTGATTTGCGCCGAAGACGGTATGAATTGGAAAAGCAAGTACGCCGATGACGGGTTCTATCGTGGCTCACGACTCACTTCGCTTGTCGTTCGACGTTGGTACAGCAGATAAAGAAATCTGACGGCAGGGTTTCAGTTTTTTGTTTTTTTATTTGCAGTCCGCTGTCACGTTTTATCGTTCATTCTGGTGGTTCGCCGATGCGGGATGGACGGGGGCTGACGCCGCCCCCTTTGACCCCTGCGCCAGGGTCCACAGGACCCTGGACCCGTTTCTCGGCTGCGCCGCTGTATCCATTATATGCATCATCCCCGGCGGTGCATTTCTTTACTCCGCCAGTATACGCTCCAGCTCTCTCTTGAAGAACTTCGCCATCATCTCATAGCCCTCATCCGTCAGATGCAGGCCGTCCGCTACAAATACATCCTTGAATCCCTCATATGTACCCACATTCGCCGGATCTTCATACAGCTCCGGACTGATGTCCAGTATCCACATATCCGGATTCTTCTGGGCATGATACCGCATGATCCGGTTATACTGCGCCATCTTCTCCGGCAGCGTTCCGTTTGCACGCTGCGGCGCACTCTTGAAGTCAAACGCCGTCATCACAACAAACTTCACGTCCGGGAAATCCGCCTTCGCATACCCGTATAACCGCATCGTCATGTCCGCGGCTTCGCCGACACTGTAACCGTTGCCAAGATCGTTCACACAACCCCGGATCACGATCATCTTCGGCTCGTAGGGACGCACCATGCGGGGATAGAAGTAGAGCTGCTCCTCGCCCGTCGAACCGCCGAAACCGTGGTTGATCGTGGCGATCTCCTCGCCGCCGATGCCCGACAGCTGCTCCTGAGAGCGCTCATACCCCCAGTTGGTGAAAAAGGAACTGCCGTAGAGCAGGATCTTGTTCTTCTGCACCGGATATAACTCGTATTTGCGGATCGTCGTCTCCAGACGATGCAGATCGACTTTGACAGGCATAACTGTTTCCTCCTGTGAGATGAAATTCTGTTCGGAAAATGAAAATCGGGCGATCTCCTGCGGGAAATCGCCCGATAAAAATGCTTACTTGCGGCTGGTCTTGACGATGACAGAGGCAGCGCGGCAAAGCGCAGTGATGCCGTCGAAGTCGTCGGCGTCCAGCAGAGCAGAAGTGACCATGAAAGTGCCGCCAACGGCCGCTACGCAGGGCAGTTCCAGATAGGAGGCCAGATTCTTCAGATCAACGCCGCCGGTGGGCACAAACTTCACGCCGCTGTAGGGCGCGGAGAGAGCCTTGAGCATCGGCACGCCGCCGGCCTGTCCGGCAGGGAAGAACTTGACCGTCGTCAGACCCAGAGACAGAGCCTGCTCAATCTCGGTGGGAGTCATGACGCCGGGGATGATGATCGAACCACGGCTCTGGGTGTAGCGTACAACCTCGGGATTGGTGCCGGGGCTGACCAGGAACTGGGCACCGGCATCCAGCGCGGCTTCGGCCTGCTCAACTTTCAGCACGGTACCGGCACCGACCAGCAGCTCGGGGCAGGCCGCACGCATGCGGCGGATGGCCTCGTCCGCACCTGCGGCGCGGAAGGTGACCTCGGCGCAGGGAACGCCGCCGGCAACCAGAGCTTCGGCCAGCTTTTCGGCCTTGGATACGTCGGTGAGCTTAATGACCGGTACGACACCGATCTCGGAAAGAGCCTTCAGGACATCCATTTTGTCTACCTCCTAAATGCGTTGCGTGTGTATGTGCACTTAATCAGACAGTGAAAACGTTCTCGACCAGAGCGCCGGAATCCTTGTCGATGAAGACCTTGACGTCGGCATGACGCTTCAGAGCGGTGGCGGGAACCATGTTGGTGTAGTCGGTGTTGAGGAGCTTGTAGATGGCGTCGGCCTTGACAGCGTAGGGAACGGCAGAGACGATCTTCTTGCACTCGAGGATCTGATGGACGGTCATGGAGATGGCCTGCTTGGGCACATCGTCAAAGGTGGGGAACCAGCCTTCGCCCAGCTGCTGCTTGCGGCACTTCTCGTCCAGGTTGACAACCTTGTAGGCGCCCATGTCGTCGAAATCCGCGGGCGGATCGTTGAAGGCGATGTGGGTGTTCTCGCCGATGCCGATGAGGCCGATGTCGATGGGCTTCTCACGGATGAGGGCGGTCAGGTCGGCGATGCAGGCGTCGATGGACTCGTAGTTCCAGGGAGCCACGAAGTGGAAAGCAGCCAGGGGCTTGGGGAGCTTGGCAACAAAACGCTCCTTGAGGTACTTGACAAAGCTGGCGGGATGGCTCTCGCTCAGGCCCACGTACTCGTCCAGGTGGAAGCAGGTGACCTTGCCCCAGTCGATGTCTTCCTTGACCAGAGCGGACAGGGTGGTGAACTGGGAAGCGCCGGTGGACAGGCAGATGCGGCATTCGCCCTTCTCGGCGATGCAGGCGTTGATGAGCTTGGCGGTATAGGCGGCGGCTTTCGCGCCGAGTTCCTCAGAAGTAATGCTGCGGATGACTTCCATTGTAAATTCCTCCGGATAAAATGATTACTGGTGTGTCTCATATGGACATACCCCATGGCATCATTATATCACGCACAGCGTCTGTTTTCAATCATTTTCTGCAGTTTTTTGGTCTTTTATTTTTGGGTAGTGCAAAATACGACTCAAAATCATGGGAAATTTGGTGAATTACACATCTGTTTTGTCCTTGCGTGACATGCCTTTTTGTGATAGGATTATGGTGATACTGGGCAAAGCCTCGGCTGTGCCCGCGTTCGGGACGAAAAAACAGAATGCAAAGGCAACAATTCAGATAGAAGGGATGGTATCCGAATATGCCCGAGATTTACGACGACATCAACGCAATGCCGGTAGGCGCTCTTGGCATCATTGGTATGAAAGGCTGCGAAAACCTGACCGCATCCGTTGATAACTACATCACCCAGTGGAGAAGCGAGCCTTCCAATGCCGCTCATACCCTGAGCACCGGCTACATGCGCGACTCCTACCTCGTTGACTGCAACTGCCCCCGCTTCGGTACCGGTGAAGGCAAAGGCACCATCGGTCAGACGATCCGTGGTTACGACCTGTTCATCATCTCCGATGTGTTCAACTACGGCGTGACCTACAATATGTACGGTATGCAGGTGCCCATGAGCCCCGATGACCATTATCAGGACCTCAAGCGCGTCATCTCCGCCGCCGCCGGCAAGGCTCACCGCATCAACGTCATCATGCCCATGCTCTATGAGGGCCGTCAGCACCGCCGCACCGGCCGTGAGAGCCTCGACTGCGCTCTGGCTCTGCAGGAGCTGGTCGATATGGGTGTTTCCAACATCATCACGTTCGATGCCCACGATCCCCGCGTCCAGAACGCCATTCCGCTGGCAGGCTTCGAAAACGTCATGCCTACCTATCAGTTCATCAAGGCGCTGGTCAAAAACATCCCCGACATCCATTTCCGCAAGGATAAGATGATGGTCGTCTCCCCCGACGAAGGCGCCATGACCCGCTGCATGTATTATTCCTCTGTGCTCAACATCGACCTGGGTATGTTCTATAAGCGCCGCGACTACTCCACCGTTGTCAACGGCAAGAACCCCATCGTTGCCCATATGTTCCTGGGCGACTCCGTTGAGGGCAAGGATCTTCTCGTGGTCGATGATATGCTGGCCTCCGGTGACTCCGTGCTGGATATCGTCAAGCAGCTCAAGGAACGCAAGGCCGGCCGCATCTTCATCTGCCCCACCTTCGCGCTCTTCTCCGAGGGCGTCGAGCGCTTCGACGAAGCCTATGAAAAGGGACTCTTTGACGGCGTGTTCTCTACAAACCTCGTCTTCCGCCGCCCCGAGCTTTCCACCCGTCCCTGGTACCATGAAGTGGATATGTCCAAGTACATCGCCCACATCATCAATATCCTCAACCACGACACCTCCATTTCTCACCTGCTCAACCCCGCCCAGCGCATTGCTACCCTGCTTGAAAAGCACCACGCCAAGTAAGTTCGTCAACTGCCGGCAAACCGGTTCACATTCATTCTAGGAGATGTAACTATGCAGATCACCATTACCCGCACCACTACCCCCAAGGCCAAGCCCGACTGGAAGAACCTCGGCTTCGGCAAGTACTTCACCGACCACATGTTCGTCATGGACTACACCGACGGTATCGGCTGGCATGACGCCCGCATCGTTCCCTATGCCCCCTTCGCTCTGGATCCTGCCACCATGTGCCTGCACTATGCCCAGGAGACCTTCGAGGGCATGAAGGCTTACCGTCACGAGGACGGCTCCATCTCCCTGTTCCGTCCCCTGGAGAACATCCGCCGCCTGAACAACTCCGACAAGCGCCTGTGCATCCCCGCTCTGGACGAGGAAGATGTGCTGCAGGCCATCCGTGAGCTGGTCAAGGTCGATGCCGACTGGGTTCCCACCGACTACGAGACCTCTCTGTACATCCGTCCCTTCGTGTTCGCCACCGATATCGGTGTCGGCGTGCATCCCTCCCACACCTATAAGTTCGTCATCATCCTCAGCCCCGTCGGCGCCTACTATCCCGAAGGCGTGAACCCCGTCAAGATCTACGTTGAGGACGAGTACACCCGCGCCTCCATCGGCGGTACCGGCTTCACCAAGGCTGCTGCCAACTACGCCATCTCCCTGGCTGCTCAGGAAAAGGCGCAGGCTCTGGGCTACACCCAGGTTCTGTGGCTGGACAGCGTTGAGAAGAAGTACGTTGAGGAAGTCGGCACCATGAACGTCGCCTTCAAGATCAACGGCACCGTCATTACCCCCGCCCTGGGCGGCTCCATCCTGCCCGGTATCACCCGTAAGTCCATGGTCGAGCTGCTGAAATACTGGGGCCATCCCGTTGAGGAGCGCAAGCTCAGCATCGACGAGCTCATCGAGGCCGCTCAGAACGGTACCCTCGAGGAAGCTTTCGGCACCGGCACCGCCGCCGTCATCTCCCCCATCGGCGAGCTGTACTACGAAGGCAAGACCTACACCATCAACAACTTCAAGACAGGCCCCCTGACCCAGAAGATCTACGACGCCCTCACCGGCATCCAGTGGGGCAAGACCGAGGATCCCTTCGGCTGGGTTGTGCCGCTGGAAACCAAGTAAATTAACCTCTGACCCACAGGGGGGCGTACTATGCGCCCCCCTCATGTTATACTATGCTGGAATATCTGATTCAATTTTCGATCATCGCCGTGTTTTACTATGTGGGCGAGCTGCTGGCGGCGATACTGCCGCTGCCGGTACCGGGTACGGTGTACGGGCTGCTTGCGATGCTGGCAGCGCTCTGGACGGGGCTTGTGAAGCTGGAGCGCGTGGAGAAAGCCGCGGATTTTCTGCTCTCGATCATGGCGCTGCTCTTCATTCCCGCCGCCATCGGCATTCTGGATCTGCTGCCGCTGCTGGCCTCGTCCTGGTGGAAGATTGTGCTCATCTGCATTGTCACCACTGTGACGACGATTGCCGTCACGGGTCATACAGCGCAGGGACTTCTGCGGCTGCAGGGCCGGAAGAAGAGTTGACCCCCGATAAAGTCGTGATTTCCCGAAACAAAGTCGTGATTCCCCATTGCATACGCCGTACAAATACGCTATGCTGAAAACATTAGACCGGAAAGGATGACGACCAATGAAGATCAAAGACCGCTTCTGGCTCTGGGGCCATCCGGAAGGCTGCTTCAATACCCATTGGGGCAATAATCAGCCTTCGCGCATGACTCCCATGGAATTCTGTTCCTATTACGGCATCAGCAACACGTTTATGGTTCCCATGGGGCTCCCGGTTAACCGCCGGCAGTACAATAAATCCTTCAAACGTCTTGGCCGCGTCGGCTGGGAAACCTACGCCGCCGGCAAGGATCTCTCGACGCTTGAGACCGTCATCGAAGAGGCCAAAGAATTCCCCAACATCAGCTGCGTCGTCTACGACGACTTCGTGCGCGAAGGTCAGTTCCGCGAGATCCCGCTGGAGAATCTGACAAAGGCGCACGAGCGTCTGCATACCAACGAGGTAAAGCCGCTGGATATGTGGATGGTGCTTTATACCCGCGAGTTTGGTCTGGATCCCGCCTTTGACGAGGAGTTCAAGGCATATATCGAACCCTTCGACGGCATCATCATGTGGACCTGGGAAGAAAAGGATGTGCCGCTGATCCCCGAAAAGTACGAAATCTTCAAGAAACTCACCCCCAATAACCGCCGTATGTTCGGCTGCTACCTGTGGAACTTCGGTGAGTACAAGCCTGCCACCCGCGAGGCGGTGCTGTGGCAGCTGGACTGGTATCTGGAGAAGATCCGTGCCGGCGAGGCCGAGGGTGTGGTGCTGCACAGCAATCCCATGGCAGATCTGGATCTGGATGCTTTTGACGCCGCGATGGAATGGATGGAACTGCACGGCGAAGAGGATATCTGAGCTGCGGCTTGTGAATAACAATATCATCAAACGGAGGAAATTGCTATGAAGATCAAGGATCGTTTTTGGCTGTGGGGACATCCGGAAGGCCGTTATAATCATGAATACGGCAACGAGCAGGAATCCCGTATGACGCCGATGGAGGGCTGCCTCTATCTGGGCATCAGCAACACCTTCATGGTGCCCGTCGGTGTCAACGTCAACCATCGTCAGTACAACAAGTCTTTCAAGACCCTGAAGGGTGTCGGCTGGGAGACCTATGCTGCGGGTAAGAATCCGTCCGTGCTGGAGCAGTATATTGAAGAAGCGCGGGATTTCCCGAACATCACCCGTGTGGTTTACGACGACTTTGTGCGCGGCGGCAAGTTCCGTGAGATTCCGCTGGAGAATCTGACGAAAGCGCACGAGATGCTGCACAATAACGACGTACGTCCGCTGGATATGTGGATGGTGCTGTACACGCAGGAGTTTGGCCTTGACCCGGCGTTTGACGAGGAGTTCAAGGATTACATTGCGCCGTTTGACGGCATTATCATGTGGACCTGGAAGGAATGCGATGTACCGCTGATTCCGGAGAAGTACGAGATTTTCAAGAAGCTGACGCCGAATAATAAGAGAATGTTTGGCTGTTATCTGTGGAATTTCGGTGAGAGAAAGGCTGCGACGAGAGAAGCGGTGCTGTGGCAGCTGGACTTCTATCTGGATAAGATTCGTAAGGGTGAAGCGGAAGGCGTGGTATTCCATACGAATACCATGGCGGATCTGGATCTGGATGCGTATGATGCGGCGCTGGAGTGGATGGCGATCCACGGAGAAGAGGATATCTGACGAAATGCAATGACAGGCGATGATGCCTGTACGGGATACACTGGCGCAGCCAGAAAACGGGTCCAGGGTCCGTTGGACCCTGGCGAGGGTTGAAGGGGCGAGCAGCCCCTGGACGATCCCACATCGGCGCAGTAACAGAATGAAAGATGAAGCGTGGCAGAGGACGGCAAAAGAAAGAAATTATTGAATCAAAAGTGATTCTTTTGATGGTATTTTCTGCTGTACCAACGTCGAGTCACAAGTGTAACGAGTGACGAGCCACGATTCATGCCGTCACCGGCGTACTCGCTTTTCCTTTTCATACCGTTTTCGGCGTACATACTCCCTATAAAGAAACATAGAACCCGTATTCTGTGATGCCGAACGGCTGCAGAATACGGGTTCTTTTTGCTTGGTTATGGTGAATTTACGCCGAAAACGGCATATAGAAGCAAGGAGAGTACGCCGGGAACGGGTTCTGGCGTGGCTCGTCACTCGTTACACTTGTGACTCGACGTTGGTACAGCATCAGATACGATCAAACGGCAGGGCTTCTATTTTTATATATTTCTTTTGGGGAGTCCGCTGTCACGCTTTATCTGTCATTCTGTCAGTTCGCCGATGTGGGATCGTCCAGGGGCTGCTCGCCCCTTCAACCCCCGCAAGGGTGCAAAGCACCCTTGACCCGTTTTTCGTGTGCCACGCTTGGCACTTACTGCATTTCCCGATTTGGTATTGCATTTCATCCCGTTTTGCAGTATCATGGTATCAGTCCCCCTTCATACATCTTACTATCAAGGAGTATCCTATGACTTTAAATAACTGGCTCGACCGCGATCTCCCCGCTATTACCGCTGCCCTTAACGAACGCCACCAGAATTTCATGCAGGAGGAACGCACCCTCGGCACCGCTGGCCGCGAACGCGTGATCCAGCTCATCAACCTCCTGCGCAGCGCCCTCTTCCCCGGCGTCTATGAAAATGCCCCCATCGACGAGGAACGCACCGACATCCTCATCGGCACCAAGCTCCGCGAGGCTGCCATGACCATCTCCGCCCTCGTCCATCAGGTCCTCTTCAGCGAATGCACCCGCGCCGAAAAGGAATCCTGCAGCGGCTGCCAGGGCCGCGCTGATTACGTCGCCCAGGTGCTGCTGTCCAAACTCCCCGAAATCCGCGAAAAACTCGACCTCGATATCCGCGCTGCCTACGAGGGCGACCCCGCCGTGCGCAACCGCGAGGAAATCCTCCTGTCCTATCCCTTCATCGAGGCCATTACCATCCACCGCATCGCTCACGTGCTCTATGAACTCAAAATCCCCGTCATCCCCCGCATTATGTCGGAATACGCCCACCAGCGCACCGGCATCGATATCCACCCCGGCGCTTCCATCGGCAAAAGCTTCTTCATCGACCACGGTACCGGCGTCGTCATCGGCGAAACCTGCACCATCGGCGACCGCGTTAAAATGTATCAGGGCGTGACCCTCGGCGCACGCTCCTTTACCCTCGATGAGGACGGCAATCCCGTCAAGGGCATCAAGCGCCACCCCGACATCGAGGACGATGTGGTCATCTACGCCGGCGCCACCATCCTCGGCGGCGATACCCGCGTGGGCCGCGGCTCCGTCATCGGCGGTAACGTCTGGCTCATCAAGAGCGTTGCACCCTATTCCAAAGTGGTCAACA
This sequence comes from Oscillospiraceae bacterium, assembly GCA_015067675.1. GTDB lineage: Bacteria > Bacillota > Clostridia > Oscillospirales > QAMX01 > SIG502. The sequence continues at coordinate 4,768 of SVMB01000041.1, read as the reverse complement.
GCCCCGAGCTCTCCCCTGTGGTCAAGGAAGGCCGGATGCTCTGATTTTTCATGCGAAGCATGCTTCCCCGGGAATTTTTTCGCTCCCGGGGAATTTTTTCGCCGTTTTCCGGGAACATTTTTAAAACACCTTCCGTCACAACAGACATAAGCACGTGCATAAAGCCGCACGGACTTTGCAAAACGTGACAGGAGGTACTTTTTATGCGTAAAAACATCCTTCGACTCAGTGTGTTCCCCATCATGATCGCCATGCTGGTCTGCCTGCTGGCAGGCTGCGGCGGTGCTGCGTCCACCGACAAGATGGCGGAGGCCTACAATCAGAGTGCGCCGATGGCAACGATGGCGACGACGGCGGCAGCGGCCATGGGCGGCAATTTCTACTACGCTGACGACATGGAGCATTCCGTGACCACAGAGGGCGAATCCGGCAGCATTTTCGTGCCGGCGGACCAGCGCAAGATCATCCGCAACGCCAACCTCAGCCTGCAGACCGAGGATTACGCGGCGTCTTACGGCGCGATTGTGGCGAAGCTTTCCGAGTGCGGCGGTTACATCGAGCAGATCAACACCTCCGGCAGCGCGGAGCATTACAGCCGCTATGCGGACATGACGCTGCGCCTGCCTGCGGATAAGCTGGACGCGTTTCTGGAGAGCCGGGAGGCTTTCGGCAGTGTGCGCAGCGTGGAGATCTGGCAGGACGACGTGACGTTTGAGTACACGGACATGGAGACGCGGCTTGAGACGCTTAACACGAAGAAAGACCGTCTGATGGCGATGCTGGAGAAAGCCACGGAGATGAGCGACATCATCGAGCTGGAGAGTGCGCTGTCGGAGACGGTATATCAGATTGAGAGATACACGTCGAATCTGCGGGTACTGGCGGATCAGGTGAGTTACAGCACGGTGAATCTGATGCTGCGGGAGGTCGTGGAGGTACGTGATCTGCCGACGACGCCGAAGACGCTGGGACAGAAGATTGCAGCGCGGTTTGAGGACACGATGGACGGCCTGGGCGAGTTTGGCGAGGAGCTGCTGATCTTCGTGGTTGGCGCATCGCCGGTGCTGGTGCTGCTGGGCGCGATTGTGGTCGTGATCGTGCTGATTGTGAAGAAGTCGATGAAGAAGAACCGGGAAAACTACAATAAGTATCTGGCGCAGTATCGGAAGGACATTCCGATGGATAAGCCGGAAGAGGATAAGCCCGAGGAGAAGTAATCCCACGAAATGCAGCAATAGGGATGATACCTGTAATGGATACAGCGGCGCAGCCGAGTGAGGAACGCTTTGCGTTCCTACGGGTGCAGGGTCCCGTGGACCCTGCCGAGGGTTGAAGGGGCGAGCAGCCCCTGGATGATCCCACATCGGCGATGCTGCAGAATGAAAGATCAAGCGTGACAGCGGACGGCAAAATAAAAAAGGAAAAAATCACAACCCTGCCGTTTGATCGTATCTGATGCTGTACCAACGTCGAACGACAAGCGAAGTGAGTCGTGAGCCACGCTTAATGCCGTTTTCTTCAACCTGACCCAACAATAAGAACCCGTATTCTGTGATAATAAGACCAATCAAAGGCCAAATCACAGCATACGGGTTCTTGATTGCTTTATGGGGAGATTTTACCGCCGGAGGCGGCATGATCAGGAAAAGCAAGTACGCCGGGCACGGGTTCTGTCGTGGCTCGACGCTCGTTACACTTGCGCCTCGATGCAAGACAGCAGAAGATACGATCTAAATTACAGATTTTGATTCAATATTTCATTTGACGTCCGCTGTCACGCTTGATCTTTCATTCTGCCACTTCGCCAATACGGGATCATCCAGGGGCTGCTCGCCCCTTCAACCCTCGGCAGGGTCCACGGGACCCTGCACCCGGAGGAACGCAAAGCGTTCCTCACTCGGCTGCGCCGCTGTATCTATTACAGGTATCATCCCTTACGGTGCATTTCCTCTTCTTCGCTCTGCTCACCTATCACTGCCCAGCAGACGCTGCCGCATCTCATCAATATTGAGCACGCCGTAGGCAAACGCCCGTCTGATGAGCTCCGGCGGCACGAAGTCATCGTACTTTTCAAATACCGGCACCTCGCCGTCGTAGACCAGACTCATCGGATCAATCGGCTTTGCCGCTTCCTCACGCACGACCCTCCAGAATTCGTCGGCTTCTGCCTTCATGCGAAACTGGATGAAGTAAGGCCGGGAGCTCTCCATGGCGGAAAGTCCCAGTCTGCCCGCGCAGTGCTGCCGCAAAAACCGCTCCAGCGCCAGAAACGCATACGTTCCCAGCCACGGCGTCAGGCACCACATATCCCCGCCGATGGAGTAGAGCATTTCGTCCGGGCTCTTGCCCTCCATCACCCGGGCTGCCTTCACCTGCTGCCGGGCTTCAAACAGCCGCTGGGCTGCATTCTTCTGCAGATAGGGGTACACCGTGTCCTCCATGAGCACCCGCTGCATACGCTCCAGCACCTTCGTGTGGATATCACCGGGGACAAGGCCGAAGTAGGCCGGCACCTGTCCTTTTACCGGCTCCACATAGAGCACGCGCTTCTTCAGATCAAGCTCGATGACCTCCCACACCCGGCCCGCAATGGCGACACGCTCGCCCACCGGCGGCGGCATCACCAGCGTACCCAGCTCCTGGGACTCCCAACGCACGGCATACTCCTCGTCCTCGCGGAAAACCGCGTAGAACTTGTGGCTGTTGACGATGCGCTCGCCGGTGAGACCCACGATGAGCCCCCGGTTTTCGGTGATCTGCAGGTGATCGGTCTGGATGAGGTGTTTGAGGAGAATCTTGTAGTCGTCCTGCGTGATGGTGGAGAAGCAGGACAGCGGCAGCACCCGGGACGCAAGCTGCGCCGGGGTCATCTCGCCGCCGGAGGCGAGGGTGGACATGGTCTGGTGATAGAGCAGCGAGAACGGAAGCTTGCCCTTGCGCGGCGGCTCCACCCAGCGCTCTTCCAGATAAAGCTGAATCAGGGCGCAGGCCTGTAAAAGCTTCCAGGGGATATGGTGCTGCAGCGGGGTACGGGGCATGGGCGGTTCCTCACGGATGACGAAGTGCATCTCCTGCGGATCGCCGCGGCGGCCTGTGCGTCCCATACGCTGCAGAAAGGAGCTGACGGTGAAGGGCGCGTCGATCTGGAAGGCACGCTCGAGCCGTCCGATGTCGATGCCCAGTTCCAAGGTCGCTGTGGTGACGGTGGAGAAGGTGAGGGTATCGTCCTTCATCAGCCCCTCGGCGGTCTCGCGGTAGGAGGCGGAGAGATTGCCGTGGTGGATGAGAAAACGCTCGGGTTCGTGGTTTTCCTCGCAGTATCGCCGCAGCGTGGTGGTCACGCCTTCGGCTTCCTCGCGGGAATTGCAGAAAATCAGGCACTTTTTGCCCGCCGTATGCTGATAAACGTAGGCGTATCCCGGGTCGGACTTCTCAGGCGGCTTTGCTACGTCGCCGTTTTTGGCGGCGAACCGATCCTCGAACTCCAGATCCGGCGTTTCCACGTCCGGGGCGAAGGGATCGGGAGCCTCACGCTCGGGAACAGACTCGGTGAGACTCTCAGGCATCTTCCAGCGGCGAAGTCTGCGTGCGTCTGTGTCATTTTCGGCTACCGGGAAGTGGGAGAGGCTGAGTCTCCACTGGGTTCCCGTAGGCGAGAGCTTCGGAATCCGGGTTTTACGCCCGGAATTACCCGCGAGCCACTGGCCAGCGGCCTCGGGATCGCCGATGGTGGCGGAAAGGCCGATGCGCCGGGGCTTGCAGCCTGCCATGCGCTCCATGCGTTCCAGCAGGCACAGCACCTGACCGCCGCGGTCGCAGCGCATCAGCGCATGCACCTCGTCGAGTACCACGTACTGCAGATCACCGAAAAGGCGTACCGCGTCGGCATGGCGGTGCATGAGCATGGCTTCCAGCGATTCCGGGGTGATCTGCAAAATCCCCCGGGGCTTTTTCATGAGCTTATCCTTGTGGGAGCGGTTGACGTCGCCGTGCCAGTGGGTAACGGGAACGTCGGCCTCACGGCAGAGCTCTTCCAGGCGCAGGAACTGGTCGTTGATGAGCGCCTTGAGGGGGCCGATGTAGATGGCGCCGATGGTGGCGGGGGGATCCTCCCAGAGCCGGGTGAGGATGGGGAAAAAGGCCGCCTCGGTCTTACCGGCCGCCGTGGATGCGCACAGCAGCAGATGGTCATCGGTATCGAAAATGGCCTCGCAGGCCGCGACCTGAATGGCGCGGAGGTTTGTCCAGTTATTCTTATAGATATACTCCTGAATGAAAGGAGCAAGGCGATAGAATGGATGTTCGGCCATAATTCATCAAACCTTTCTTTGAGATCGATCTGTATCGGATAAGCCTCGGCTTGACAGAAAGAACCCTCTGTATGTAACCGGAAAGCTCCGGCGCCTTGAGGATGTCATATGGATGAGGATCCATAGGCCCTGCGCCGGTCGCGGCGCCCGCGACCTACTTTGCCCGCGTCGGCAAAGTAGGCAAAACGCCGCCCAAGGGGAAACACCGGTTTCCCCTTGGGAAGCCCCTTCCAGAGACGACCATCGCCTATGAACTTCACTTAACCAGGTTGGTTCCCCTCACAGCACCTGGGTGCTGTGCTCGGTAGTACCATGGTTACACCGGGCTTCATAGGCCTTGATCCCCGTCTCTGGAGATGGTTTCGAAAGGAAGGACCGGTAGTCCTTCCTTCGGGTGCTTCTTTGGTGACTTTCTTGCACAAGCAAGAAAGTTACCGGGGGTGCCCGCGCAGGGCACA
>SVMB01000040.1 GCA_015067675.1 Oscillospiraceae bacterium | reverse complement strand
TTGTGCTCCCGCATGAAGTATTCGCCGTAGGCGTCAAAGACGCGGAAGGCGATGTGGGCGACCTGACCGTTGCCGGCGATGGCCGCAGCGGCGTGACCGGTCTTTTCTTCCGGCGGGATGTAACGATAGTAATGCTTGCCGTCCCAGTGATAGTTGAAGTAGGGCTTCCAGTGATCGGCCAGCACCGTGGAATCCTCGCGGGGATACATGATGATGCCTTCCTTGTAGTCCGACCAGCGCATCTCGGCAGAACCCTCTGGCAGATTGCGGAAGGTGAAAAAAGAGGCGTTGGAGGGATCGGAACCCACATAGTCAAAGGCCCACTCATCCAGAGCGAAGCCGGAATCGTCGGGCTTGAGACCTGCAAAACCGGAGGAAAGGATCTTGCCGCCGCGGGACAGATGTGCATGGAGCTTCTCTGCAAGGACAGCATCCACACGCAGATCGTCGGGGAGGATCAGAACGTCGAAGCGGGAGAAATCACCGGCGACGTTGATAATATCAAAGTTGTACTTCAGCTCACCCAGAATACGTGCAACGCCGATGTAGGGCGAAGGAGTACGGCCGGTGGAGTCGGTGAGCACGCCGATCTCGGGCAGATATGAGGTCTGATCGGTCCAGGGCTCGTATTTCATGAACTTTTCATATATCTTCCCGATATCGAGGTAGATGTCGCGCTCCTGAACCTCTGCCGGATGCATATGATCGCCGATGGACAGATCACAGCCGGAGAGGATGGCGTCGTAGCAGTCGTTTTCAATGGAGGCGACAGTTTTGTAGCCGCCGAAATCGCCCCAGCTCTTCTGGAAGCGGCCGGTCATGTAGAGCACAGTGGGTTGGATGTTGCGGGCGTAGGCAGCCTGTTTGGCAAAGGAATCGTAGCCCCATCCGCCGGAGGGCAGGCATTCGATTTCGATATGCTTTTCCCACTCGCGGCAGTCCCAGTAAGGGATGCTGTTGAAGTAGAGATAACGGTCGGGACCGAGAATCCTGCGGATGTCTTCGGCTGTTTGGAGACGCAGACGATGAGCAAAGTCAGTGACGGCTTTTTCGTCGGTGATGTCGATGCCTTCGGCGATCATGTCCTCGGTACAGTGCGTGCACCAACAGGGCCACAGACCCATGCAGTCGCAGAAGAGACCGTCGATGGGATAGGCAGCGATCTCGGCGATGGTATCCAGCAGATATTTACGGTAGCCGGTATTGTAGCAGACCGTACGGTAGAAGCCGGGGTTATCCGGATAATCGTGGACGATGCGGCCGTCTTTATCCAGCTGACACCAATCCGGATGCAGGCGCAGGTGCTCCTGATTGAGTCCGACGTTGATGTAGGCGGCGACACGGATGCCGCGCTTGTGGCAGGCATTGAGCATATCGCCGAACATATCACCCTTCATACCGGGATAGGGGATGCCGACCTTGGTTGGGTAGTAGGCAAAGCCCAGATTGCACTGGGCAAACATATTGATGAAAGTTACGTGGGCGTCTGCAAGACGCTGTGCAAAGAGCTCCGGATCCCAGTCACGGTTGAAATCGTGGATACCGGGCATGGTGTGGAAGTCAAAGTGGATGGCACGTCTGATGGTGCTGGACTTACTCATGATATCCCCCGTTGAAATGTTATGTAATTTTTATATTTCCAACGCCTGCCGGAAATATCATGCGTTCGGATTTTTCGACAGACGGGGTGGGCCGGTTCCCCGGAACCCAAAAAACGGCATATGTCTATTCCTTTACTTATCAAAACGAATCATGGTGAAGGCTTCAAACTCAGGCAGTGTCACGGTGGTGTACCCGTTTTCAAAGGTCATATCAAGCGGGGTTTCACAGGGCAGCAGGCAGGCAGCCTTATATTCGCCGAAGAGGCTGACCTTGGCGCCGGCGGCCTGAACGGTATGCTCTTCCACGATACCGATATGGTTGCGCAGCTCGGGGTAGTCGACCTTGACGTTGACAAGGGTAAATTCGTCGCAGCCGCAGGCGGTGACACGGGCGGTGGAGTTGAGCTTCTCGGTGCGGATTCTCTTGTTGGGGATGAAAACCTCGAGAACCTGCTGCACCAGACGCTTGTGCTCCCGCATGAAGTATTCGCCGTAGGCGTCAAAGACGCGGAAGGCGATGTGGGCGACCTGACCGTTGCCGGCGATGGCCGCAGCGGCGTGACCGGTCTTTTCTTCCGGCGGGATGTAGCGGTAGTAATGCTTGCCGTCCCAGTGATAGTTGAAGTAGGGCTTCCAGTGATCGGCCAGCACCGTGGAATCCTCACGGGGATACATAATGATGCCTTCCTTGTAGTCCGACCAGCGCATCTCGGCAGAACCCTCGGGCAGATTGCGGAAGGTGAAAAAAGAGGCGTTGGAGGGATCGGAACCCACATAGTCAAAGGCCCACTCATCCAGGGCGAAGCCGGAATCGTCGGGCTTGAGACCTGCAAAACCGGAGGAAAGGATCTTGCCGCCGCGGGCCAGATGTGCACGAAGCTTTTCTGCAAGCGCGGCATCCACGCGCAGGTCATCGGGGAGGATCAGAACGTCGAAACGTGAGAAGTCACCGGCGACGTTGATGATATCGAAGTTATACTTCAGCTCACCCAGGATACGGGCAACGCCGATGTAGGGCGCGGAGGTATAGCCGTTAGAGTCGGTGAGCACACCGATTTCGGGCAGATACGCGGTCTTATCGGTCCAGGGTTCATATTTCATGAACTTCTCATAGATTTTGCCGATATCCAGATAGATATCGCGCTCCTGTACCTCGGCCGGATGCATATGATCGCCGATGGACAGTTCGGCGCCTGCAAGAACGGCGTCATAGCAGTCGTTTTCAAGAGAAGCAACGGTCTTATAACCGCCGAAATCGCCCCAGCTCTTCTGGAAGCGGCCGGTCATGTAGAGCACGGTGGGCTGAATGTTGCGGGCGTAGGCAGCCTGACGGGCAAACCAGTCATAGCCCCAGGAACCGGAGGGCAGACACTCGACCTCGATATGCTTTTCAAGGTCGCGGCAGTCCCAATAGGGTACACCATTGAGGTGGAGATAGCGATCGGGACCGATGATCTCACGGATATCCTTGGAAATCTTCAGGATCTGACGGTAGGCAAAGTCGGTAACGGCCTTTTCGTCGGTAATATCAATGCCCTCGGCGAGCATATCCTCGGTGCAGTGGGTGCACCAGCAGGGACGCAGACCCATGCAGTCGCAGAAAAGACCGTCGATGGGATAGGCTGCGATCTCGGCGATGGTATCGAGCAGATACTGACGGTAGCCGGTGTTATAGCAGACGGTACGGAAGAAACTGGGGTTCTTCTGGTACTCGGTGATGATGCGGCCATCCTTGTGAACCTGGCTCCATTCCGGATGCAGGCGCAGATGCTCATGGTTGAGACCGACGTTGATGTAGGCCGCAACGCGAATGCCGCGCTTGTGGCAGGCTTCCAGCAGGTCGCCGAACATATCACCCTTCATACCGGGGTAGGGGATGCCGACCTTGGTGGGATAGTAGGCAAAGCCCAGATTGCACTGAGCAAACATATTGATAAAGGTTACATGGGCGTCGGCAAGACGCTGGGCGTAGAGCTCCGGATCCCAGTCACGGTTGAAATCGTGGATACCGGGCATGGTGTGGAAGTCAAAATGAACAGCGCGTTTGATGGTGCTGGACTTACTCATGTTATCCCTCGCTTTACAGGCAGTCTGTCTGCATCATAACAGATGCTATAAGGCGATTATAACAGAACCGCACAAAAAGCGCAAGCCCCAAAATGGTATTGTTTGACGGTTTTGAACGAATATTTCCTTGACAATTCCGGGCAGCTTTCGTATACTGAACTCATAAACCTCAAATACTAATGAAAAGGAAGCGTTGATGATGACTCGATTTAATCTGACTCCCGCGATGTTTGAGCGAGAAGAAAAGCTGCTGTGCGAGGCAGGCTCCATGCGTGCCTGGACCTTCCGCTATTCCACCGGCGTCTGCGGTCTGCGCGTGGAAAACTCCCGCGGTTATTTCACGATCCTTCCCTTCCAGGGCCAGCAGATCTGGCGCGCCGCCTTTGACGGCCACGATCTGTGGATGAAGACCGGTATTGCCGAGCCTGTGCCCAACACCTCCTACCTTGGTACCTACGGCGGCTTCCTGCTTCACTGCGGCCTGCTTGCCATGGGCTGCCCCGGTCCCGATGACGATCATCCCCAGCACGGCGAGCTGCCCAACATGGCCTACAACAATGCTGCTCTCATCATCGATGAGGACGAGAAGGGGCCCTACATGGCTGTGACCGGTACCTATGAGCATAATATTGCCTTTGTTGTGCATTATAGCTTTGCACCCACCTGCCGCCTGTATGCCGACGCCTCCACCCTCGACGTCAGCTTCCATGCCCAGAACCTGCGCAAGTCCCCCATGGAGTATATGTTCCTGTCCCACATCAACTTCCGTCCCTACGACGGCGGCCGGCTCATCTACTCCGCCAAGCCCGATCCCGAGCACATCACTGTTCACTATAAGTACCCCGCCGATATGCCCGAGGAGAAGAAGCGCCGCCACGTGGCCTTCCTCGACGCGGTTTCCGCCGATCCTAAGGTTCACCATGAGTTCACCGGCAATGAGCCGCTGGATCCCGAGATGTGCCTGACGATCATGTACGAAGCCGATGCCGACGGCCTTGCCCACACCATGCAGCTGCTGCCTGACGGTTATGCTCACTATGTGGCCCATAATGTGGAGAAGATGCCCTACGTCATCCGTTGGCTCTCCCGTACCGGCGATGAGGATTCCTGCGGCATGTGCCTGCCTGCGACGGCGGAGCATAACGGCAAGGCCAAAGCCAAGGCTGACGGTCAGGTCAAGGTGCTGGGCGGCGGCGAATGCCTCGACATCGCCTGGACCGTGGGTCTGCTCACGCCCGATTGTGCAGAGAAGATGCGTGCGCATATCGCGGATATGATCTGAAAACACAAGATTTCGCTGTATTGAGAAAGGATTTGCACTGCTTATGAAGCGTTCGGCAGGAGTTCTGCTTGCGGTTTCCTCACTGCCCGGCCCTTACGGCGCGGGTGTTCTGGGCAGACACGCCCGAAACTGGATTGACCGGCTGGCCGGTATGGGATTTCATTGGTGGCAGGTGCTGCCGACGGTACCGGCGGGAAAGGGATACTCTCCCTATGCGGGTGTGAGTGCCTGCGCAGGAAGTCCTGTTTATATTGATCCCGAACAGCTCCGGGAGCAGGGACTGCTGACAGACGATGAGCTTGCCGCCTGCGTCTGGTCAGGCGATCCCAATCAGGCAGCTTATGAATTTGCCTATACCTCGAGAATTACCGCCCTGCGCCGGGCTTTTGCCCGGGCACAGGACGTGCAGATTATGCTCGACGGCTTTGTGAAGGAAAATCCCTGGGCGCTGGACTATGCGCGTTTCATGGCCATTAAGGCCGACCAGAAAGACCGCCCCTGGACCGAATGGCCCGAGCCTCTGCGCCGGGCAGGAAGCCTGGCGGTGAAGGAAAAACTGGAAGCGCTGGCAGATGAGGTCAGGTTCTGGCTCTTTGTGCAGTATGAATTTCGCTGCCAGTGGTATGAGCTGCGTACCTATGCCCAGCTCAAGGGTGTACAGATTGTCGGCGATCTGCCCATCTACGTCAGCGCCGATTCCGCCGATGTCTGGGCAAATCCCGACGTGTTCATGCTCGGCGATGATGCGCTGCCCAGTAAAGTGGCGGGTGTACCGCCGGATTTCTTCTCGGCAGACGGTCAGCTTTGGGGAAATCCCCTCTATGACTGGGAAAACTGTGCAAAAAACGGCTATTCCTGGTGGGTGGAGCGGCTCCGGCAGGCCGGAAAGCTCTATGACCTGACCCGCATCGATCATTTCAGAGGTTTTTCGGCCTTCTGGGCGGTGGATGCCTCTGCCGAGACTGCCCGGGACGGCGTCTGGATGGACGGTCCGGGCAAGGCGCTTTTTGATGCGGTATACCGGGAACTGCCCGATATCCGGCTGTTTGCCGAGGATCTGGGAGACTGCGACGAGCGGGTACGTCAGCTTCTGCGTGATACGGGAATCCCGGGCACGAAGGTGCTGGAGTTCGGATTTGGCGGAGGATGGGATTCCGACCACGTTCCTCATAAGTACCCTGCGGACTCGGTTGCCTATTCGTCCACCCATGACAACAATACCCTGCTTGGCTGGCTCTTTGAGATCCCGGAATGGGAGAGAACCCGTGCGCTGCGCTATGCAGGTTTTGCAGACGGCGACTGGGGCGAGGGCGGAAGCCGGGCACCTGCCTGCCGGGCACTCATTGAGACGCTCTGGAAGAGCGGCGCAGGTCTTACTGTGCTCCCGCTGCAGGATATGTGCGGCTTTGGACGCGATACCCGCATGAATACACCGGGTACGCCTAAGGGCAACTGGCTCTACCGTGCCACCGAGGCAACGCTCGACAGCATCGATGCCGGCTACTTCCGCGAGATCAACGAAATGTACGGCAGAATGTGATTCTTGCCGATAGTTTGAATATGAAAGCATAACTCCCCGATACCATGCAGAAAACTGCGGGTATCGGGGAGTTTTTTTTTCTGTCGCATCAGCCGATGCCGTTTTCATGGCACCAGCGCAGGATGTGTTCACGGTGCGCCTGATCGGTCATCATCGGCTCGTACTTGCGGATATAGGATGCCAGTGCATCCCGGTCGATGGGACGGGGGGATGCGCCTGCACGGCGCAGGAAATTGCCGGAGAGAATCTTCTCCACAACCGCGGGTTCCAGACCAAGGCCGTGCACCGGCACACGGGTGTAGAAGGTGAAAACTTCCTCGCTGCGCAGGAAGGTGTAGAGATAGGAGAAGCGTTTGCGGCGATCGGGATCGGCGTTTGTGAAGTAGTCAGTGCCGAGCTGGAAACGATCTGCCCAGCGGGTGAAGATATCCTTCCAGCGGGGCTGATTCTCGCTCATCTCCGGGAACATCTCGGTGCCGGGGGTGATGTCTACGGAAAGGTTGGGGCAGGCTTCAAACAGCGCTTCCAGACGATCCGGCTGCTGACCCATGAAGAACAGATGCGGGAAGGTGACGGTGAGTCCCGGATGACGGCGCAGAACTTCGTAGACCTCGGCGTAGATTTCTTCATAGCCGAGGTAGCTGCCGTCGGCATAGCACCACTCGGGATGACGGCTGTTTTTTGCCATCCAATCCGCATCCCAGAAAACGGCGGGGTCATTGGCGTGCCAGACCAGGGGAATCTGCTGTTCCTCAAGGTACGCAAAGTAAGGCTCGTAGATCGCATCGGTGGGAGAGATCGAGAGGGCTTTGCGGTAGTCAGGCTTGGTCTCGATCATTTTGATGCCGTCAAAGCCCACTTCCATGGCGTCTTTTAGCTGCTGCAGGGGATCAAAGCCCTGCGGAAAGGGCAGCTTTACCGGCATGGTGGGATAGATCAGCCCCGCATGAGCGTAAAACGCAGGCTCCTCGCACTTGGCGATAGCCGCCATGACATTGCGGGAGGCGTCCTGGTCGTATCCGAAGGCGATGATGACGATGTTGAGCGTTTTGAGACCGTTGATACGGCGATAAGCCCGGCACTGTTCGATGAAATCGGCCTGCCCGGCATTCCAGCGTGCCAGATGGATGTGGGAATCGACGACAGGCAGATCCGGCGGAAGCGTGAGAAGCTGATGATTGGAGGTGTTCATGGCGTATCCTTTCTGCGTGGAAAACGGCGAGGCGCCGATCGTCATTCGACGATAAGCACTTCGCCGTCCAGCGCATTGAGATAGACAGATTCACCGTCGGCGGTCAGACGCAGCACGGGAACGAGTCTGACACCGACTGTGGGTACCGACTGTACCACGTAGCCGTAGTCCAGCGCGGTGATTTCAGCGGGAGGTGCGTTCCTGACCGCTCCGCCGTAGGCAATCAGCAGTCCGGCGGCGGTCATCTCGGACTTATTGTCCAGCAGCGCCGGTTCGCCGAAGCACCAGCGGCCGTGAATGGTTTTGCCTTCCATCACTTCCAGTGTGCAGTTGAATACCGGAAGTCCGTCGATTTCCTGCGTCAGAAGCTGTCCGTCAGCACGGCAATTCTCCAGCTTCGACATGAGCGTTTCCGCTGTCGGAACCTCGGGAGACTGCACTTCGACCTGTCCGCCGTGACGCCAGACAACTTGTCCGGAGTCGCTTGCATACCGGTCGATGGAACCGCCCACCTGCGGCTCACTGCTGCCCAGCAGAAGTTCGGCAAAGGCAGATTCCGCATCACGGTTGCGGGGGATGATGCAGAGACTTCGCTCGGGACTCTGCAGGGGTATCAGCGCGGGCTCAAGGGTGATTCCGATGGTGTTCAGATATTCCACGGCACCTGCGGCGGCAGCATGCTGTTCTCGCCGCTCGGTACTGGACATATAAGCGCGGCTGCCCAGCAGCACGAGGTTCACCAGGATCAGCAGCGCCAGCATGATATTTTTTGCCTTATGCCATTCCATGGCTTCACCTCACAGTTTAGATAATCATGACACGAATCAGCAGGAGAAGGCCCAGCATCACCGGCTGATGCAGCAGATAGATGGGCAGCGCATACTGCGATACAAAGCGCAGCCCGGGTGTATCCCAACGGCCAAACCAGTCTGGATACAGCCCTGCCTGCAGCCGCTCGCCCGCAATGGTTCCCAGCAGATAGACAAAGAGCCACGGCAGTACAGGGAAGAAGTCCGCCATGGCGGGTGCGCCGTGGGTAAATCCCAGCAGCCATGCGCCGGGAAAGGTGACGGGGAGCGCTGTGAGTGCGGCACTGCCAAAGAGCGCCAGAAGACAGAACGCCATGCGCGTCTGCGGCGGTATTCTGAGCAGAAAACGCTCAGACACAGCATAAAGAAGGGCCGATATGCCAAGAAGATGCAGAATACCGAACCATACCACGCCGTTTTGGGGAAAGATAAGTGTCACTGCCGTGACGGCAAGTCCTGCCAGCAGGTAACGCACTCCCCGGCGGATATTGGAGCGGGAAAAGCGCGCCATTGCGCCGGAGATCAGGATGAAAATCCCGGCTCCCAGCGCAATGAGCGCCTGAATAAACGATGAAAAGTAGATTTCGGCGGGAAACCAGCCAAAGAGTGTCAGGTCATAGGCAAGATGCGTCACGACCATGAGCAGGAGCATCAGTCCCCGCAGGGAATCGACGCCTGCGATGCGGGGCTTGCTCAAACGTTGAAACGGTAGAGAACCACGTCGCCGTCACGCATGACGTATTCGCGGCCCTCGGAGCGCACAAGACCCTTTTCCTTGGCGACGGTCATGGAACCGCACTCCATGAGCTCATCAAAGCTGATGCATTCGGCGCGGATGAAGCCGCGTTCGAAGTCGGAGTGGATCTTGCCGGCGGCCTGAGGCGCCTTGGTGCCCTTCTCGATGGTCCAGGCACGGACTTCCTTGGGACCGGCGGTCAGATAGGAGATCAGGCCCAGCAGGCGATAGCTGACCTTGATGAGACGGGACAGACCCGACTCGGCGATGCCCAGCTCGGCCAGGAACTCGCCGCGCTCTTCCTCGGGCAGAGCCTGAATGTCCTGCTCAAGCTTTGCGCAGATCGGCAGAACCTCGGAGTTCTCAGCCTTGGCACGCTCGACGACGGCCTGATAGAAGGGGTTGGACTCGCAGTCGGCGAAGCCGTCCTCGTCGAGATTGGCGGCGTAGATGACGGGCTTGGAGGTCAGGAAGTTGACGGTGGAGAGAATCTCCTGCTCCTCAGGGGTAGCGTCGAAGCTGCGGGCAGGCTGCTCGTTTTCCAGATGCTTGGCCATGCGCTGCAGAAGCTCCACTTCGGCCAGATATTTCTTGTCGCCCTTGGCCAGCTTCATCGAACGGTCGATGCGACGTTCGAGCACTTCCATGTCGGACAGGATCAGCTCAAGGTTGATGACGTCGATATCGCGCAGGGGGCTGATGTTGCCGTCAACGTGGATGATGTTTTCATCCTCAAAGCAGCGCACGACATGAACGATGGCGTCCACCTCGCGGATGTTGGCCAGGAACTTGTTGCCCAGACCTTCGCCCTTGGAGGCACCCTTGACAAGACCTGCGATGTCCACGAACTCGATGACGGCGGGCGTATACTTCTCGGGGTTGTACATCTCGGCCAGACGGTCGAGACGCTCATCGGGAACGGCGACGACACCCACGTTGGGGTCGATGGTGCAGAAGGGATAGTTGGCGCTTTCGGCGCCGGCGTCGGTGATGGCGTTGAAAAGGGTACTCTTGCCGACATTCGGCAGACCCACGATGCCCATTTTCATATGTTCAAAAAACCCTTTCTATGACAGTTTGGCGGACAGATTCAATCTCAGTCCTTGGCAGCTTCGCGCAGAGCCCTGACAGCAGCGTCCACGTCGCCCTTGCCGTAGACGGCAGAACCGGCGACGATGACATCTGCGCCGCAGGAGCGCACGTAGGCGATATTGTTGGCGCCCACGCCGCCGTCGACTTCCAGCTCGCAGGCATAGTTGTTCTCATCAATCAGCTTGCGGAAGATGCGCATCTTGTCGTCGGCCACGGGCATGTAGCTCTGGCCGCCGAAGCCGGGCTCAACGCTCATGACCAGCACCAGATCAAGCTTGGGCAGCAGGTCAAACAGGGCTTCCGCGGGGGTGCCGGGCTTGACAGAGACACCGGCCTTCTTACCGGCGGCATGGATGCGGTCGATAAGCTCGGGGGAGAAGCCGGGGCTTTCCAGATGCATGGTGATGATATCGGAACCGGCCTTGATGAAGTCATCCAGATACTGATCCGGGCGGTCGATCATCAGATGGACGTCGAGCACCATGTCGGTGGCCTTGCGCAGTGCCTTGACGACGGGAGCGCCGATGGTCAGGTTGGGCACGAAGTGGCCGTCCATGACGTCAACGTGGACATAATCGGCACCGGCGTCGCGGATTTTCTGAATGTCACGGTCGAGATTTGCAAAATCGGCAGAGAGAATCGAGGGGGCGAGCTTCCACATAGGAATATCTCCTTTTCAGAACAGTATTATGTAAACACGTCGGGTAATATACATACAAAGTATATTGTACTCTGTTTCGGGGGGAATGTCAACACGAACCAAACGAAACCTTCCGGCATATGATACCAATAGGGGTGGTGCCGCGTGCCCGGGAGCTGCCCCTTGATATAGATCGGGGCCTGTGAGCAGCAGGCCCTACTTTTTTTCGCCGTCGGGCTTGCCAGCGCCGCTGCCGCTGTGCTATACTATAACCATCATCGGGCATTGTCGTTATGCCCAGACTGAAGAGGGCTGAATATGGTACGTTTTGGTGTAATCGCCACAGGTACGATTGCGCATAAGTTCGCATCCACCGCTCCGCTTGTTGACGAGATGGAGCTTGCCGCCGTCGCGTCCCGTACAATTGAAAAGGCGCAGGCGTTTGCCGATGAGTTCGGTATCCCAAAGGCCTACGGTTCCTATGAGGAGCTGTTTGCGGATCCTGACATTGATGCGGTCTACATCGCCACGCCTCATCCCTTCCACAAACCCTGTGCGCTGGCGGCGATTGCCGCGGGCAAGCATGTGCTCTGCGAAAAGCCGCTTACCCTGACCCGTGCCGATTCTGCCGAGGTCTACGAAGCTGCCCGGGAGCGCGGCGTATTCCTCATGGAAGCCATGTGGACGCGCTTCATCCCCACGATTCTGGCAGCCAAGGACTGGATCCGGGAAGGCCGCATCGGTGAAGTGCGCCTGGTGCAGGCGGCGTTTGGCTACAATACCAAGTACTTCAAGTCCGACGACATGATCTACAACAAGGCTCTCGACGGCGGCGCTCTCTTCGACGTGGGCGTCTACTGCATCGAAGCTTCCCTTGACTTCCTCGAGGGACATGCAGTCACCGACGTTTCAGGCTTTGCCCGACTCACGCCTTCCGGTGTGGACGCCGTGAACGCATTTCTGCTGCGCTTTGACAACGGCGCGCTTGCCAATCTCTCCTCCGCCGTCATGTGTGATCTGGAAAATGACGGTGTGATCTGCGGCGAAAAGGGCCGCATCCGCCTGTATCCGAAGTTCTACGCGCCGGAGTATGCCGAGCTCGTGGTGGACGAGCAGGTCGTGGAGAAGGTCAGATGCGAGTTTACCTCGGGCTTTGAGTTTGAAATCCGCCATATGATTGAGAAGATCGAGGCCGGTGCCATCACCAGCGACCGCATTCAGCCTGCCGACACCCTTGCCTGCGCCGAGATTTTTGATAAGCTGATGGCCGACGGTTTTGTCGGCAAGTAAAGAGAATAACGTTTGGAGGTTATGCGCCATGTCAGCTTACCTCTCACTTCCAAAACGCTATATCCTCATTGAGGGGGATACTTTCGAGCTTTTCCGCACCGGCGTGGTCATGGCAAATGACCCATATGCCTATAACTGGCGCGTTGAGTGCGAAAAAGGTGCGGTTTTCACCCGGAAATATACCTATACCCCGGCTGCCGGTGATGCGGGATGCTATCCCATGACCATAACGCTGGAGGATGACGCGGGCACGGTGATTGACCGTAAGGTTGTGACGCTGGAGGTGCTGCCGGAACCCGTGCAGCCTGCCCGCGAGATCAACATCGCCTGTATCGGCGACAGTCTCACCGGCGGCGGACAGTGGGTATCCGAATTTGCACGTCGTCTGACGACTTCCGGTGCATCCGAAGCAGGCCCCGAAGGCTGGGGCTTTTCCGGATTTCATTTCCGGGGAAGCATTCCTGCCGCACACGGAGCCTATCATGAAGGCTACGGCGGCTGGAGCTTCAAGTGCTTCAATTCCGACCGGGAATCGGGGCGGTTTTGGTGGATCACCCCTTCGGTGATGCCGGTTGATGAGGATCAGCATGCCCATTATCGGGATTCCGAGGGGAAATTGTGGTGCCTTGAAACGGTCAGTGACCGGGAGGTCAAGTTTATCTGCCGGAACGACAATACCAGGGCTCCCGCAGGGACGCTCAGGTGGGCGTTCGGCGGCAAGAGCCATGCGGATTTTGAAATCCTGTCTTCGCGCCGGGCCTCAGGAAATTCCTTCTGGGACGAGTCAAACGAAAAGGTGGATTTTGCCCGTTGGGGACGGATTCGCGGCGTTCCGGGACTGGATATCGCCTGCGTACTGCTGGGCTGGAATTCCACGATGACGCCCGAGAAAGAGTATCTTGACCATGTGCGCACGTTTATCCGCAATCTTCATACGGCTTATCCGGACTGCCGCATCGTGCTGATGGGTCTGCAGATTCCCAGTCAGGACGGATTTGGTCAGAGCTACGGCTGTGACTGGAACTGGCGTGACAAGGTCGATTATATCGCACAGATGGATCGCCGTTATGAGCGCATCGCCGCGGAATTTGAAAAGGTAACGTTTCACAGTCTGGCAGGACAGTTTGACTGTGAATATGGGTATCCCGTTGTGGAGGAAGCACCCAATGTGCGCAGTTCGGCGCGGATCCTGCGCCAGTCAAACTGTGTGCATCCGTCTGATGAGGGATTCTTACAGGTAGCCGACGCGATGATCCGTGCCGTGGTCGGCGAACTGGCGAAGCTGTAAATCACCGCCATCATACATATCACATCGGAGGTATTGTATATGTCTGTATATCTCAGCCTTCCTGAGCGTTATACCCTCGTTGAGGGTGACACTTTTGAGCTTTTCCGCACCGGTGTGGTCATTGCCAATGACCCTTATGCCTACAATTGGCGCGTTGAGTGCGAAAAAGGCGCGATTTTTACAAGAAAGTATACCTACACCCCCGCTGTCGGAGATGCAGGAACCTATCCCATGACCATGACGCTGGAAGATGACACCGGCGCGGTGATTGACCGCAAGGTCGTGACGCTTGAGGTACTTCCCGCACCTGTGCAGCCTGCGCGTCCTCTGAACATTGCATGCATCGGCGACAGCCTCACCGGCGGTGGTCAGTGGGTGTCCGAACTTACACGCCGTCTGACCACCTCGGGCGCATCTGATGCAGGTCCCGAAGGCTGGGGGCTTTCCGGACTGCGTTTCTGGGGCAGTATTCCCGGCGAATACGGCTCTTTCCACGAGGGATACGGCGGCTGGAGCTTCAAATGTTTCAATTCCGACCGCAATTCCACCCGTTTCTGGTGGATCAAGCCTTCGGTGATGCCGGTTGATGAGGATCAGCACGCTCATTACGTAGATAATGAGGGCAAGCGTTGGGTTCTGGAAACCGTGGGAGACGGGGAGATCAAGCTTATCTGCCGTACAGGCTGCGAACAGGCTCCGACCGGCATAATGACCTGGGAGTCCGGCGGTCAGACCCATGCGGATTTTGAGATCCTGTCCTCCCGCCGCGCGTCCGGTAATCCTTTCTGGGATGAGGAGAACGGAAAGGTTGACTTTGCACGCTGGGCAAAGATGCTGAGTGCACCGGATATTGATCTTGCTCTGGTTCTGCTTGGATGGAATTCATCCACAGTACCGGAAGACGAATATCTGGACGATGTGCGCACGTTTATCCGTAATCTGCGCGCAGCATTCCCGGCCTGCCGCATCGTGCTCATGGGTCTGCAGGTGCCCAGTCAGGACGGTTTTGGTCAGAACTATGGCTGCATGTGGAACTGGCGCAGCATGGTTGACTACATCACCCGGATGGATCGCCGATATGAGATCATCGCCGGTGAGTTTGAAAACGTCACCTTCCACAGCCTTGCCGGACAGTTTGACCGCGAGTACGGCTATCCCACTGTGGAGGAAGCACCCAATGTGCGCAGCTCGGTACGTATTTCCAGACAGTCCAACGGCGTACATCCCTCCTTTGAGGGCTATATGCAGATCGCAGATGCCATGACCCGTGCCGTGGTCAAAGAACTTGCCGCGTTATGAGATAAACGGTTTGTTCGGCTGGTTTTGTAATCAAACATTTAAAATATAACTTTGGAGGTACTGAATATGTCTTATCCTGTCATCACTCCCGCGCCGACTCCCGGCAAGACCGATTGGTTCCAGCATGACCGCTTCGGTATGTTCATCCACTGGGGTACCTATTCTCTGGCTGCGCGCCATGAGTGGGTCAAGTCCCGCGAGCAGATCGACACCGAGACCTACATGAAATATTTCAAGCACTTCGATCCCGATCTCTACGATCCCAAGGCGTGGGCAAAGGCTGCCAAGGCCGCCGGTATGAAGTACTTCATCATCACCACCAAGCATCACGAGGGTTTCTGCCTCTGGGATACCAAGTACACCGACTACAAGGTCACCAATACCCCCTACGGTAAGGACGTCCTCAAGCCCATGGTTGAAGCGTTCCGGGCCGAGGGCCTCAAGATCGGCTTCTATCACTCCCTGCTTGACTGGTTCCACGAGGACTACACCGTGGACGGCTGCCATCCCATGCGCGAGAACGAGGAGTACATCGCCCACGATGCCGAGCGCGACCTCTCCCGTTACGTGGATTACCTCCACAAGCAGACCGAAGAGCTCATGACTCAGTTTGGCAAGATCGATATCCTCTGGTACGACTTCTCTCCCCGTGCTACCGATCGCTTCCCCGGCAAGGGTCGTGACGAATGGCGTGCCGAGGAACTCATCAAGCTCATCCGTTCCTATCAGCCCGACATCATGATCAATGACCGTCTGCAGATCGACCAGGATGTCAAGACGCCCGAGCAGTTCCAGCCCCGCGGCTGGCTCCATGTCAACGGTCAGCCTGTCGTCTGGGAAGCCTGCCAGACCTTCTCCGGTTCCTGGGGCTACCACCGCGACGAGTCCACCTGGAAGAGCGTCGATATGCTCATCCGGATGCTGGTTGACACCGTCTCCAAGGGCGGCAACCTCCTGCTCAACGTCGGCCCCACCGCCCGCGGCGAGTTTGACGAGCGCGCCATCGAGCGTCTGGAAGGCATGGGCAAGTGGATGCACCACAACTCCCGTTCCATCTACGGCTGTACCCAGGCTCCTGCTGAATTCCAGTGCCCCCAGGACTGCCGCCTGACCTACAATCCCGAGACCAACCGCCTCTACGTCCACGTCTTTGCATGGCCCTTCCGCCATCTGCATCTGGATGGTCTGGCCGGTAAGGTGGAGTATGCCCAGTTGCTGCGCGACGGTTCTGAGATCCAGTTTGTCGAGGGTAAGGGCGAGGCTCAGACGCTGCACGTCACCGACGGCGGCGCCGGTACCCTGACGCTGATGCTGCCCGTGCAGCAGCCCTGCGATGTACCGGTTATCGAGCTGTTCCTCAAGTAAGACTGTTATTCGTTTTACTCATAATACAACGCAAAAATGCGCTGATCCGACCGGATCAGCGCATTTTTTGTTACATCTGATGCTGGAATTACATGGCTGCGTGTTTTGTGCGGGCGATGATGTGATCCTGCAGCTCACGGGAGAGAAGATTGAACTTCTGGCTGAAGCCGGAGACGCGCACGGCAAGGTTGGGATACTGCTCGGGATGGGCCTGGGCATCCATAAGCGTCTGGGCGCTGGCTACGTTAAACTGCACGTTGGAGAGTCCCAGCGATCCTGCAACCTGCATCAGGTCGGTGAAAAAGCCCAGGTTATCGTCGCTCATCAGGTCGGCCGATACCTCCACGATGGCAGAGGTGGTGCCGGGGGTACGCTTGGTGGGGAAACAGCACAGGCTCTTGAAGAGTGCGGTCAAGCCCTCACGGTCACGACCCTGCATGGGGGAGACGGAGTAGGCGATGATCTCACCGGCATGGCGTCCGTCGGGAGAGGCAGCGGATTCGCGTCCGTGATCGATCATCCAGAGGAAGGTGAAGGGCTGGGCGTGGAAGTTGTAGCTGTACTTTTCAGAGCACGCATCCAGCACGTCGCAGGCGTAGGTCATGATCGAGGCCGCGATGGAGTCCACGGCTTCGATGTCGTTGCCGAACTTGGGGGCCTTGTTTTTAAACTCCAGCCGCATGGGCTCATCGGGCCAGTCGTTTGCAAGCTGCTCCACCACCTCGGCCAGGGTGTATTTGCCTTCATCGTAGACAAATTTCTTCAGTGCAGCCAGCGAATCGGCCAGATTCGGGATGCCGCCGAGCATAATGTGGTAGTAATCGTAGAGTGCGCCGTGGTTGTTGAAGTCAAGCCCGCGCTCGATGCAGCCTTCGGTCAGCAGAGACTTCACCGGCTTCACGGCCCGGTTCTCGCAGCCTTTCGTATGGCTCACCACCGCCTGGCAGCAGTTGTCAATAATATATTCAATCTGACGGAATACGGCGGATCTCAGTGCCTCATAGGAGGTAAACGTTTCCGGTTCGCCGGTGGAAAGAGCCGGCTGCCAGTCCGGATGCATCATGCTGTGACCGTTTGCCAGCGCGTATTCCAGACCCTTGAGGAGATTGGTCTCACCGGTAACGGCGTGAGGATTGGACTTGCCGGGGATGACGGTTTCGACGCAGCCGATCTGAGTATAATCCCAGGCATCCTCCGGGGCGATACCGCCGTTGATCAGCGCGGGAATCATCACGTCGTCGTTGAAGAAGAACGGTACGCCCTTACCTACATGGGCCACCACTTCCAGTGCACGCTGCAGGAATGCACGCTCGGTGTAAGAGCCGTAGCGCACGGAGAGGCACCGAATGAACCCCAGCGCCTCGGTGGCATCCAGCATCAGCCAGGACAGATCATTGACGGCGCTCTTTCCGTCGGCTGTGCAGCCGCCGACGCAGGACTGCTGCACGTCATAGGAGCGGTAGAGCTTGATCCAGAGGCAGCAGATGAGCTCAAAAGCCTCTTCACGGGTGATGATGCCGGAGTCGAGATCTGCCTTATAGTAGGGATAGAGAATCTGATCAAGCCGTCCCAGGGAGTTGGCGTTGATGCTGTCCTCCCAGGTGTTGATGATGTGGGCAAAGAGCAGGGACTGCAGCGCCTCACGAAAGCTGCGGGCAGGGTGAGCCGGAACCTGACGGCAGGTCCGGGCAATGACGGCCAGCTCCTTACGGCGTTCATCGGAGGTATCCGGCTCATTCATGAGCCGTTCGGCCTCTCTGGCATAGGTTTCACCGTAGCTGCAGGCAGCCTGAGCGACGCGACGGGCGGCGGTATAGAGTGAACAGGGACCGTTTATGGCTTCATACCGGTCGATTTTTTCAAGCAGCCCGGAAAAGCCGAGTTTCAGCACCTGTTCATAACCGATTACAGAGTGGTTGTCGGCAATACAGCGGCCGACCATGGCCCATTCGGTCTGCATCATGGTCTGCTGCTCGGAATAAACGGGAGGAATGCGGCAGTTTTGCTTGGCAGCGCCAATTTTGCGGTTTTGGATGTATTCGTCGAGTTTTTCAGGCATCCAGTCGCGGATAAGTTCCTCAGTTCCCCAACAGCTGTCGGTCTTGTCGGAGAAATTGTAACCCACCAGCAGCTCATCCGGAAGAATCCGGGGAAAGGCATTCTCGATTACGGATGCAATTGCTTCGCCTGTGGCGAGCATAGGATCATCAGAGGGGCACTCTGCGGCGCCTTTGGAGTACCAGTAGGGGCACTGGGCGGAAATCGGCCCGAGTCCGGGGGCATTCATGGCGGCATCACGCAGGGAAACACAGCGCATCGGGAGGGGATAGGTCATAGTATCGTCCTTTCTGCCGCTGCGGCGGCGGTATTCCAGCGGAAGACAGCCAAACTCGCGTTTAAAGGCCTTATTGAAGCCGCTGGGGGTATCATAGCCGTATTTTCCGGCAATTTCAATGATTTTGCTGCCATTGAGGATGTCGATTGCCGCATGGCAGCAGCGGTGGTGGCGGATGTATTCGACGAAGGTCTTTCCGGTGTATTGCCGGAATCTGCGCAGAAAGTGCCACTTGGAGTATCCAAAGCGATGGGCAACCTCATCGGCGGAAAGCCGACGGTCAAGATTGCCGCGGATGAACTGCAGGACCTCATACATCGCTGTCACCTCCTCAGATATCATCATAACATCCCGCAGCGGAAATAACAACTCCAATATTGCGTTCGTGAGCCGATAAAGGGCAGAAAAGGATCAGAGGCAAAAGAAAAAGGGAGCTGCGGTAAAAACCGCAGCTCCCGGGAATGGGCATTTGATTAATACTTGGGACGGGCAACGTAGCCGGTGTGCAGAATGTCATGAGCCTTGTGGCTGCCGGGCTTGCCGAAATACTCGTCGTAGATACGGGTAATGTCGGGATTCTCATGGGACTTACGAACGGGCAGGCTCTCGTCGTCCTTATACAGAGCAGCAGCGCGGACGGCACGCACGTCGACGAAGTTGCGCACGGAAGCGGGCTGGATGGGCTGACCGCCGCCGTTGACACAGCCGCCGGGGCAGGCCATGATCTCGATGAAGTCATACTGCTTCTCGCCGGACTTGACGGACTTGAGCAGCTGGTGGGCATTCTCAATACCGGAGGCGACAGCCACACGGATCTCGTTGCCGGCCAGATTGTAGGTGGCTTCCTTGATGCCGGCGACGCCGCGGACATCGTGGAACTCGAGCTTCTCCAGGGGCTTGCCGGTGACGACTTCAGCGGCAGTACGCAGAGCGGCTTCCATAACACCACCGGTGGCACCGAAGATGGTACCGGCGCCGGAACCCAGACCGAAGGGAGCATCGAACTCCTCGTCGGGCAGCTCGGTGAAGCGGATACCGGCCTGATCGATCATGCGGGCCAGCTCACGGACGGTGAGAGCCACGTCGACATCGGCCAGACCCTCGACGGCGGAATGATCGACGCGGGTAGCCTCGAACTTCTTGGCCGTACAGGGCATGATGGAGACGGAGAAGATCTTCGCGGGGTCAACACCCAGCTTCTCGGCATAGTAGGTCTTGGCGACCGCGCCGAACATACCCTGGGGAGACTTGCAGGAGGACAGGTTCGGGATCATATCGGGATGATAATGCTCGCAGAACTTGATCCAGCCGGGAGAGCAGGAGGTGATCAGGGGCAGATTTTCCTTCTTGGAATAGCGATCGAGGAACTCGGTGGCTTCTTCCATGATGGTCAGGTCAGCGGTGAAGTTGGTGTCGAAGACGCCGTCGAAGCCCAGACGCTTGAGAGCCGCGACCATCTTACCGGTGACGATGGTGCCGATGGGCATACCAAAGGCCTCGCCCAGGCCGACACGCACGGAGGGAGCAGTCTGCACGACGACGATCTTTTCCGGATCGTTGATGGCGTCGAAGACCTTCGCGGTCTCGTCCTTCTCGTAGAGGGCGCCGGTGGGGCAGACGTTGATGCACTGACCGCAAGAGATACAGGCGACATCACCGAGGTTGGCTTCGAAAGCGGAGCCGATGTGGGTCTTGAAGCCACGATCGTTGGCACCGATGACGCCAACATGCTGGAGCTTGGCGCAGGCAGCAGAACAGCGGCGGCAGAGGATACACTTGGAGTTATCGCGGATCATATGAACAGCGGTGTCATCGATATCGTAATGGATGACCTCGCCTTCAAAGCGGGTTTCATTCTCGATGCCGTAGTCGCGGCAGAGCTTCTGCAGTTCGCAGTTGCCGGAACGCACGCAGGACAGGCACTTGCGGTTATGGGTGGAGAGGATGAGCTCCAGGGTGGTCTTGCGGGCAGCAATGACCTTGGGAGTATTGGTCAGGATCTCCATGCCTTCCTTGTCAACAGGGTAGACGCAGGCGGCAACGAGACCGCGGGCGCCGACGACCTCGACGAGGCAGATACGGCAGGCGCCGATGGCATTGATGTCCTTGAGGTAGCACAGGGTCGGGATGTCAATACCGACTTCACGGCAGGCTTCCAGAACGGTAGCGCCCTTAGTGACGGCATACTCTCGGCCGTTGATTTTAACATTGATCTTTTCCATTGATTCCCGGCCTCCTTATTTCTTGATGATCGCGCCGAACTTACACTTCTCGACACAGGCGCCGCACTTGATGCACTTGGTCTTGTCGATGACGTGAGCTTCCTTGACCTTGCCGGAGATGGCACTGACGGGGCAGTTGCGGGCGCAGGCAGTACAGCCCTTACACTTGTCGGCGATGATCTCATAGGAGAGCAGATCCTTACAGACGCCGGCGGGGCAGGTCTTGTCCTGAACGTGAGCAATATACTCATCGCGGAAGTAACGCAGGGTAGACAGAACCGGGTTGGGAGCAGTCTGGCCCAGGCCGCACAGGGAGTTGGCCTTGATGTAGTTGCACAGCTCTTCCATCTTGTCCAGATCTTCCATGGTGCCCTGACCCTTGGTGATCTTATCCAGCAGCTCATACAGACGCTTGGTACCGATACGGCAGGGAGTACACTTACCGCAGGACTCGTCCATGGTGAACTCAAGGAAGAACTTGGCGATATCGACCATGCAGTTGTCTTCGTCCATGACGATCAGACCGCCGGAACCGACGATGGAGCCGATAGCAGCCATGCTCTCGTAATCCAGGGGAGTGTCGATGAGGTGGGCAGGAATGCAGCCGCCGGAAGGACCACCGGTCTGGGCAGCCTTGAACTTCTTGCCATTGGGAACGCCGCCGCCGATTTCTTCGACGACTTCGCGCAGGGTGGTGCCCATGGGAACCTCGACGAGGCCGACGTTATGGATCTTGCCGCCCAGAGCAAAGACCTTGGTGCCCTTGGACTTCTCAGTACCCATACCGGCAAACCAGGCAGCGCCCTTGAGGATGATCTGGGGAATATTGGCGTAGGTTTCGACGTTGTTGAGGATGGTGGGCTGGCCGAACAGACCCTTGACCGCCGGGAACGGAGGACGGGGACGAGGCTCGCCGCGCTTACCCTCGATGGAGGTCATCAGAGCAGTCTCTTCGCCGCAGACGAAAGCACCGGCGCCCAGACGCAGCTCGATGTCGAAGGAGAAATCAGTACCGAAAATGTTCTTGCCCAGCAGACCGTACTCACGGGCCTGCTTGATGGCGATCTCAAGGCGGGCAACCGCGATGGGATACTCAGCACGGACGTAGATGTAGCCCTGGTTGGCGCCGATAGCGTAACCGGCGATGGCCATGGCTTCCAGAACGCTGTGGGGGTCGCCTTCGAGGACGGAACGGTCCATGAACGCACCGGGGTCACCTTCGTCAGCGTTGCAGCAGACATACTTCTGAACCTGACCACGGTTGCCGGAGGCAAACTTCCACTTCAGACCGGTGGGGAAGCCGGCGCCGCCGCGGCCGCGCAGACCGGAATCCAGGACGATCTGGATAACCTCATCGGGGGTGTACTCGGTCAGGCACTTGCCCAGAGCTTCGTAACCGTTGTAGGCAATGTACTCGTCGATATTCTCGGGGTTGATAACACCGCAGTTGCGCAGGGCAACACGATTCTGCTTGAAGTAGAAATTGGTATGGTTGAGGGACTTGATGTTGTCGCCGTCAACGGTCTCTTCGTAGAGCAGACGCTTGACGGGACGGCCCTTGAGCAGATGCTCGGTGACGATCTCGGGGATGTCATCGGCGGAAACACGGGAATAGAAGCTGCCTTCGGGATAGACGATCATGATGGGGCCGACGGCGCACAGGCCGAAGCAGCCGGTACGGATAACCTTGATTTCTTCCTCAAGGCCGTTCTTCTTGATTTCAGCTTCCAGGGTGTTGATGACCTGCTGGCTGCCGGAGGAAGTACAACCGGTACCGCCGCAGACCAGAACGTGAGAACGATACATATGCTTTCTCCTCCTATTACTTAGCCGCAGCGATGGTGTACTCGGTCACCACGTTGCCGCCGACGATGTGTTCCTTAACGACGCGGGCAGCCTTCTCGGCGTCCATCTTGACATAGACGACCTTCTCGGCGTCACCGATGGTGACTTCGACGATGGGCTCCAGCGCGCACATACCGGCGCAGCCGCTCAGGGTGACGGCGACGGTGTTGAGACCGGCGTTGGCGATCTCGTTGGTGAAAGCAGTGGCGACGGCGCGGGCACCGGCGGCGATACCGCAGGTGGCCATACCGACGACGACGTGAGCAGTGGCGGAGTCGTCATTACGGATGCCGATCTTCATCTGCATCTGAGCCTTAATGGCTCTCAGCTCTTCCAAACTCTTCATGGATGTCATCCTTTCAAATATATTACGAAAGAAGGGAGAGGCGCATCTGGCAGAGATAATCCTGTATGTAAGTCAATATTTCAGGCTGCATGGGCTTGTACAGTTCGCCGAGAATCTCCCGGAACGAAGCCGTATCCATAGACGCGGTACGACCGTTCTGATTGCGCGTATAGAGGAAGTCAACGCCGGGATTTGTGATCACCAGCAGCCGAACTGTTTCCTCCACGTCACCCAGAACGGGAGATAGCGCACAGTCCATGCAAAAGGACACTTCCACGCAGGTTCCGTGACCGGGGAATGAACGAAGGGAAAAGCTGCCGAAGGCGTCAAGGGCTGCTTTCTTGAGTGTCGGCAGTCCGTATCCGCGTCCGGAAATACCGGAAAGCGAGAAACCGGGTACCAGCGCATGGGCGAGGGTGTCCTCATCCATTCCGCAGCCGTTGTCAATGATTCGGAAGCTGACCCTGGCGTTGTCCGTAACAGTCAGGGAGATCTCAACGCGGGTTGAGCCTGCGTCGAGCGAGTTGCGGGCAATGTCCAGAATATACAGGGCAATCTCTGCAAGCACGGATTAGTACTTGGCCAGAATGTCGTCGATGTCAGAGGGAACCAGACGGCCGTAGACATCATCGTTGACCATCATGACAGGAGCCAGACCGCAGGCGCCGACGCAGCGGCAGGCTTCCAGGGAGAACTTACCATCGGGAGTGCAGCCGCCGTTCTCGATACCGAGCTTCTCGGACAGCTTGTTGAAGATATCGCCGGAGCCCTTAACATAGCAGGCGGTACCAAGACATACAGAAATTCTGTACTGACCCTTGGGGGCGATGGAGAACAGGGCGTAGAACGACACGACGCCATAGACCTCTTCCAGCGGAATATCGAGGCCTTCGGCGACGATTTCCTGGACTTCCAGGGGCAGATAGCCGTAGATTTCCTGGGCCTGCTTGAGCACCTGAACCAGAGCACCGGGAACAGACTTGTACTCAGCGAGGACAGCGTCAAGCTCGGCGCGCTGCTCGGGCGTACCCTTGAAGGGCACGACTTCCAGCTTGTTTTTCATAGTGGTTGGTTCCTCCTTGTATGAATACTGTATGCAAAGCTGATAGCCGGTCGGCGCCGAAGAGGCACCGCCGGAGGATATCAGATACGTACATTCAATTATAGCATGGACTCATATGAAAATCCATATACAAACCGATAAAAAATGAACGAAATTATATGGGCAACTCTCGCAAAAAGCGAATAAACGTCTCGGAATTTGAAAAACTGGCCTCGAGAATGTTGTTTTTTGAGGTCTGGGAGATCTCATCAAGGGAAAAAGCGTCGGAGTTTGTATAGATGGAGAGGAAGGGGAAACGCTTGACATATTCGGCGGGATCGGCCTGATTTGTTACATTTGCCATGACGTAGCTCATGTAGGGGTCGATCTTTTCCAGCACGCTCAGGGCACTTCCGGGATCACGGTCGAGGTGGGCAAAACCGCCGATACCGCCATAGCGCATGGCAAGACCGGGAACCTCGCGAAAACTCACGGCGCTGGGCAGTTCCAGATAGCGCTCTTCCTCACCGAGAACGGTACCGGCAGCGGAGACGATGTACTGATGTCCATGAGCGGCGGGATCATGGCGCAGGGCAGGCATGCTGTACTGGATTTCACGCGCACAGGCTTCGGCAGACTCCACATCAGGGAAGAGGCAAAGGGTGTGGATTCCTTCGGAGGTGATGAGCTCCATGCCGGGGATGACGACAACACCGGCAGACTTGCCGGCAATGACCGCGGCACGGCAGTTGGAGCAGGAATTGTAGTCGGCGACGCCGATCACGCCCAGACCACGCTGCGCTGCGGTTTTCACGATTGCAGAAGGGGTCATATCATCGGCAGCGGTGGCGGTAAGGCAGGTATGGATATGAAAATCGTAAAACACTGGGACACCTCCATGGGAAAAAGAGAGAATTTGCAAAGGGCAGAATCACACAAACACATTATACTACATAAAGTGCAAAAAGTAAATCAGTTTTTCAATACTGATTTGTTGGGATTGACCAAATAAGTATAGAATTGGAAATTGCACCTGAGACCCTGAAAAGAGGGGATGCGTGTTTGGCGGCAAAAACAAAAAGGACGCAGTCCGGATGAACTGCGTCCTTGATGCAAACAAATTACTTGGTCAGCTTGGCAATCTCTTCGGCGAAGTTGTCTTCGCGCTTGGCCAGGCCTTCGCCCTTCTCGAAACGGATGGCATCCTTCAGAACGATGGAGCCGCCCAGTTCCTTGGCGCACTTGGCGATGTACTTCTCGACAGTGTACTCGCCGTCCTTAACGAACTCCTGCTGGAGCAGGCAGTTCTCGGAGTAGAACTTGTTGAGCTTACCGTCAACGATCTTGGCCAGAACCTGCTCGGGCTTGTTGGCCATCTTGGGATCGTTAGCCATCTGAGCCAGCATGATCTTGCGCTCCTCGTCCAGAACGTCAGCGGTGACCTGAGACTTATCCCAGAAACGGGGATTCAGGGCAGCGATCTGCATGGCGATGTCCTTGCCGCACTCGTTAACCTGCTCGGGCTTCAGATCGGTATCGAGGTTGACCAGAACGCCGATCTTGCCGCCGGCATGGATGTAGGACACGGAGGTGCCTTCGAAGATGTGGAAACGACGGATCTTGATGTTCTCACCGATGGTCAGGACCTTATCCTGAACAGCTTCGGCGACGGTGAACTTCTCGTTGAAGGTGACGTTCATCAGAGCGTCGACATCAGCGGGCTTGTTCTTGATGATAACACGGGCCAGCTCAGCGGTGAAGGCCTGGAAATCGGGGTTCTTGGCGACGAAGTCGGTCTCGCAGTTGACTTCGACGATAGCGGCGGTGTTGCAGCAGTTGCAGACCTCAGCATGCACGACGCCTTCGGCGGCGATGCGGCTGGCCTTCTTCTGAGCCTGGGCAAGACCCTTCTCACGCAGGAACTCGATAGCCTTATCGAAATCGCCGTCAGCCTGGGTCAGAGCCTTCTTGCAGTCCATCATGCCAACGCCGGTCATCTCGCGCAGGCGCTGGATATCCTTAGCGGTAATAGCCATATCAATAATCCTCCAAAAATACTCGCTTATGCCTCGACAGCGGCCTCAGCCTCGTCGATGGTCTTCTCGGCGTCCTGTTCGCCCTGGCGGCCTTCCAGGATGGCGTTGGCCATGGTCTGGGAGATCAGCTTAATGGCGCGGATGGCGTCGTCGTTGCCGGGGATGACGTAGTCGACTTCGTCAGGATCACAGTTGGTATCAACGATAGCAACGATCGGGATACCGAGCTTGCGGGCTTCGGAGATAGCGTTCTTTTCCTTGCGGGGGTCAACGATGAACAGAGCGCCGGGGAGTCTCTTCATCTCGACGACGCCGCCGAGGTACTTCTCGAGCTTCTCGATCTCGCCGTGAAGCTTGATGACTTCCTTCTTGGGCAGCAGATCAAAGGTGCCGTCCTCGCTCATCTGACGCAGCTGGTTGAGACGCTCAACGCGGCGGCGCATGGTCTTGAAGTTGGTGAGCATGCCGCCCAGCCAACGAGCGTTGACGAAGAACATATTGACGCGCTCGGCCTCTTCCTTGATAGCGTCCTGGGCCTGCTTCTTGGTGCCGACAAACAGCACGCTCTCGCCGGCGGCGGCGGTATCACGGACGAAAGAGTAGGCTTCCTCGAGCTTCTTGACGGTCTTCTGCAGGTCGATGATGTAGATACCGTTACGCTCGGTGTAGATGTAGGGAGCCATCTTGGGGTTCCAGCGGCGGGTCTGGTGGCCGAAGTGGACACCGGCCTCGAGCAGCTGCTTCATGGAAATAACTGCCATGGTGGGGTTCCTCCTTTAGGTTTTTCCTCCACGACGCACTTGAATTTGTACGCTGACCGTTTCCGAACAAAACGGCACCGGAGCGTGCTGCGCCGTGTGTGTATTTTCATACTGGATAAGTATACCACAGTATAGGTTGGAATGCAAGAGAAAATACCGGGTGAAAATGATAAAAAGTCGGGTTTTGAATTTGTCTATGATGGTTAAAACGCACATCGGAGCAGATAATGGGAGGAAAGAGCGATGGCGTCCGTTTTTTGCAACAGAGCCTCTTGACAGTTGGTGATATATGTGCTACGATGTATTTAGCGGCACAAAGTACATACCGAAACAACGGAGGTGGACCAATGGAAGAACGACTTCTGCAGCAGCTCAAACGCGGGGTGCTTGAGATGCTGGTTCTGGGACTTGTCAGCGAAGCACCGACCTATGGCTATGAACTGCTTTCAAAGCTCAAAGAACGGTCCGGCGGGCTGTTTGTGCTCAAGGAAGGCACTCTCTATCCGATTCTCTACCGGCTGGAGGACGACGGCCTGATTGAGGCCTCATGGTCGGCGGGAGAGGGCCGTACAGCGCCCAAGAAGATCTATACCGTCACCGCAGACGGGCGCGAGGGACTGAAAACACAGCAGAGAATCTGGCGCGGCTTTTCGGCTGCGGTGGAGCGGTTTCTGGAAGGAGAAAATGAAGATGAACACGAATGATGCGCGGCTTACGCGATACATAAAAGCGGTCAGCCGCCGCCTTGACCTGCCGCGGGAGCTGCGTGAACGGGTTATCAGTGACTTTTCTACCACCATCAATGCAAGGGTTGAGTCCGGTGAGAGTGTGGATGCGGTTCTTTCATCGCTTGGCAGTCCGAAGGCGGCTGCGGCGGAGCTCAATGATCAGATGAAGGAATACATCTGCCGGAGGAGCCCCTGGCGTTTTGCGTTCCTGGCGCTGGCTGTTGCGGGACTTGTGGGTACTGTTATATGGTTCAATGTGGTGGTGAGTGTGAACGTGACGGTTCCCCACAGCGTTGCCGTCATTGGCGGTGCAGACGGTCCGACGTCGATCCTGGTTGCCGCAAAAGGATCTCCGGAGCTTGAAATGGCGGGATGGATTGCACTGATGCTGGCGGGAATTGCGGGATTTATCCTGATGAGTATGCGCAGAGTGAAAAAGAAGTAAAAAAAGAGCGTGTATCGCCGGAAAGGCGGTACACGCTCTTTTGCAGTGAGATTATGCAAGCACGGCGTTGTCCAGGAGGTCGGAGAGAATGGTATCGTTGAGGGCAACGAAGTGCATGTAGGGCTTGCCGTAGAAATCGGCGTAGCCATCATAGACATCGGCGGCAATGAGATCGGCGAAGTAGGTTTCGATCATGGCATCGTCGGCAACAATACCGGAATCCTCGGCGATAGCCTGGATCACCAGATACAGCCGGGAGTAGTGATTGATGGACTCGTCCTGGGATTCCAGCAGCGCGGAGACGGTCTCCACGTTCACCACATATTTCAGATAAGTGGCAAGATCAAGGCCATAGGATGCGGCGGAGGCGGCACAATTGTAGATGACGGAGCAAGCCTGGTAATCATAGAGTTCCTGGGGAACGGAAGAGAAAGTGCTGTTCTCGATCAGGTACTCTTCGATGTAGTTGGATACGGCGCTCTTCTGCAGACCGTCGCGCAGAGCTTCGCGCAGTTCGTCAACCGTGGTCCAGCCGCGGGAATCGCCGTAGGTGGCGACGACGAACTCATCGTTGATCTCGGGGTAGATTTCATCGCCCTGGATGTAGTTGATGGTGGTGGTGAAGACAGCGTCCTTGCCGGCGAGGGTCTTTTCCTGGTAATCCTCGGGGAAGGTGACCTCAACCTTGACGGTTTCACCGGGCGTATGGCCGATGAGCTGCTCGAGGAAATCGTCGATGTAGTTGGTTACGCCGATGGTGACGATGGTACCGGCGCCGCCGGTGGAGCCACCTTCGAATTCAACGCCGTCTACGGTACCGACATAGTCGATGTTGACCGAGTCGCCGTTTTCCACAGCGCGGTCGGTGAGCTCTTCGTAGTACATGGCGCTTTCCTGGAGCAGATCAATCTGTTCCTGCACGGCCTCATCGCTGATGGTGTGGACATCGGCGGGAATGGAGATAGACTCATAGGCAGGCAGCTTGACGTAATCCAGCGCGGTGACGCCTTCGAAATAGCCGTTTTCATCGAGATAATCGCTGAAAGTGAAGGTGGAGATATCGTATTTGGTGTCGTTGATGTTGACGGGAGCGGCAGTGGTTGCAGCGGTGGTCGCGGCGGCAGAAGTGGAAGCCGCAAGATCGTCAAGGGTAGGGACGCGGGAAGTGGGGCCACAGGCGGAGAGCAGGGAGATGATGAGCAGGACGCTGAGAAGGACAGCGATGCGCTTGGTATGATGTTTCATGGTTCCTCCAAAAAAGAATGCGGCGAAAAAAGGCCGCAGAATGTATTCATTATACACGCTCTGCAGAAAAAATGGTGAAGAAGATTTGAATAATGCGCAGGAAAAGGCAGGAAATGATACCGCGCGGCGGCAATGCGTGCGCATCAGCGCTGTTCATCGAGCCATGCAAGCAGTGCCTCGCACCCTTCCAGCACATCCGCAAGGGTTTCATCAAAGTTATCGGTGTACCAGGGATCCGCAATATCGCGGGGGTGTTCGGTCATGTCAAGCAGGCGCAGGATGGGGGCGTCGGGGCCGAGAATCCGGCGCATATTGGCGATATTACGGCTGTCCATGCCGATGAAATAGTCCCAGCTGCTGCGGTCGGAGGCGCGGAGCTGGCGGGCGCGCTTCGCGGAGCAGTCGATACCGCGTTTACGCAGGATGCGTGCCGCGGGAGGATAGACGGGATTGCCGATTTCCTCGGTGGAGGTGGCGGCGGATTCGATATGAAATTCTGCTCCGCGTCCGAGCTTTGTGACGTATTCGCGGAAGAGAAACTCCGCCATAGGGCTGCGGCAGATGTTGCCGTGGCAGACAAACAGGATCTTTTGCATGATTTTGTTACCTCGAATATACTGGTTTATACAAAGTTATACCGGATCATATCCGACATAATTGAATAAGATTACTAAATACGATGACCGCACTTTTGCCTCATTTGGTATCGGTTGGTATAGGTTTTCCGTCAGGTGTCGTAAAAATGTCGTAAATTCAGAGACATTTACGACACCCTTTTCGGGCGCGGCAGACGAACATTTTCCTGCGGCAGAGAACCGATCTCCAGCATCTCATTCTGGGCATCTTCGTAGCCGATATGGGTGTAGGTATTGAGCGTTACCCCAATATCACTGTGGCCCATAATATACTGCAACGTCTTAGGGTTCATTCCGGATTTCGCCATATTGGAGCAGAAGGTATGCCTGCACACATGAGGTGTAACTTTTGGCATTTGTACCCTGTAAATGCTGTTATACTTCTCGCAAATGTGCTGAAAGTATTTCTCCCAATGCAGCGCAACCATCGGTCTGTCATTCTTGTCCAGGAACAGGAATCCGGCATATCCATCCACCATCGGCTCCACTTTCGGTGCTACACGATTGGCGATAATGCGGCGGAAACACGCCACTACTTCATCGCTCATCGGCACATAGCGGATACCGCTTTCCGTCTTGGGGTTCTGGATCACATACTGCATCTGCGATGTTCTCTGCAACTGAT
>SVMB01000001.1 GCA_015067675.1 Oscillospiraceae bacterium | reverse complement strand
CGACTCCTTGCCTGACAAGCCGAGGAGCCTTTCGTGCGGTGCAAAACCGCACAATGCGCACCGCACGAAACGGTGTATAGAAGTGCGCCCTTTATCTGCGCAATGAACCTGAATTTCTATAATCTTATGGTTTGCGCACCCCGGTTCCCATATATGGTGGTTATTTTGAATGAAGTCAATGTACATCCAGATCAACACTGAACATGTATGCCGAACCCGGTTTTTCGCAGCCGTTCAGGAACACCTCGGCAGTCCAGTATTTGTGGGGATAGGGGATCATCACGCCCTGCCCGAGGATGATGTTACGGGTTATGTCATACATGCCGTGTACGTCGTAGCCCTCCTCGCGGTGCATGGCTTCTGTATCGCCGGTGAAGGAAGTATAAGCGTACTGAGACAGATAGGGTACGCCGGTTCCGCCGTCGTTCTCGGTAACGAGATCAATGTACTCAAACCCTTCTGGGACGGGCGTATTTGGCTGCATGAAGCGCCCCCAGAGCATGTGCCAAGGGGCGACGTCCACGCACTGACCGTGATGGTGCAGAAACAGGATATCGGTCTTAATGTCGGAAGCGAAACCGCTCATACCGTCCAGTACCGCAAAGAGCTTCCTGCGGTTTTCGATATTCTCAAGGTCTGCGCCTTCACGGCCGATGAAGCGCATGGCTGGCGCCTTGATATATTCGAAACTCTCCACCATGAAGCCGTTCTGCTGCCGTTTGACCGTATCCGGCATGAACAGCGACCACTGAACCTGCGCATCGCAGTCCTTCAGGCAGTTGATGTAGCCATAGAAGCTGATGGTATCCACGCCTGCAGGACCGGATTTGTCGCCGGCGATTACCTCTCTGATTTTTCTGTCCAGCATGACGGAGAAATCGCTGAATACGAGAGACACGACGTCCTTCAGGTTTGGATCGATGGAAACGCCGGACAGCTCTTCGTCGAACCGATCAAGCGCCTTGAATACCGCCTCGTTTACCAGACCGGTGGAGCGGAGTTCAAGGAGACTCATGCGCAGCTGTGCGTTCTGTTCCTTGAAGCGAGCCAGAATGCCCTGCATCAGGATTTGTCGGTTCTGAGCGAGCTGCTCCTCGCTCCATTCCATATCATCCAGCAGCCACTCGGTCAGTTTGTCGAATACGTTGGGGTTCTTGCCTCGCGCCTTGCGCGCCCAGCTGATGAGTTCGTCATACCGCTCCTGATCGTTCATGTTTTCGTCCTTGCGCAAAACGTTTCCGCGCCAATGGAATTCATCAATCAGTTTCTTGGCCATGCTGTAACCTCCCTGCACTGAAATGCTGATTGTGAAGGGATGGAAGAATTCCAGCACACTTTTGCCTTTCTTCACTTCAGACGGTGCGATTCCATGGAAGCGGGAAAAGGCCTTTGAGAAGCTTTCCGGCGTATCATATTGATATTTGAGCGCAACATCGATGACCTTTGTATCGGTCGTCAGCAGTTCGCGCCCAGCCATGCTGAGACGGCGATTGCGCATATATTCGCTCAGCGTCACGCCGGTGACCAGATAGAAGATGCGTGCAAAATTGGAATAGGAAGAATACACATGGGCAGCCACATCTTCAACCGTGATGTTTTCGCACAGATTTTCTTCGATATATTCGATTGCCTTATTGATACTGTGAAGCCATTGCATGAAATTCATCCCCTTCGTAGGTATTATACCGCAAATGTAGCGCGCGTGCCTGTCATTGTATGCAGGATGCTGTCAGGCTTGTCTGACAGCAAGGCTTTTGCGTTTCCATTCAGACAAATCCATCCCGGCGTGTCGAGGCTTTCAGTTGATCCAACGGGTTCTTCTATTCCATCGCATCGTTGTCAAATATATAAAAACAGTCCCGGCAGAGCAACCGGGACTGCAGCTGTTTTATGAACATCCGCCATTACGGCGTACCCTTCTGTCAGGCTAATCAGGTGTTTTCATTGAGCCACTTGGCGCTCTTGGCAATGCTCTCGAGCATGGGCATATCAAAGCTCTCCTGCTCGACGACGTACCACTGGGTACCAAATTCCTTGGCAAGGGCGATGACGGACTTGAAGTCCACAACACCGGAACCAACCTCGGTGCACTCGTAGATGCCCTGGGCGATCTTATCGGCGTCGTTGGGCTTGCGGTCCTTCATGTGCAGCAGGAAGTTGCGCTTGCCGTACTTGCGGACATACTCGACCACGTCGACACCGGCGACATGGGCCCAGTAGCAGTCCAGCTCAACCTTCAGGTTCTCAGGATCGGCGTTGCCGTACATCAGGTCAAGGGCATACTGGCCGTTGAAGACCTGGAACTCACGGTGATGGTTATGATAACCAAGGGTGATGCCCTCAGCCTTCAGCTGGGCACCGATGTCGTTGAGCAGGGCACCGGTCTTGCAGGCGGCATCGTAGCTGCCGTACATCTCACCGGGGATACCGGGAACAACGAGGTTGGAGGCACCGATCTTATGATGATACTCGATGGTCTCGCCGATGGTATCGGGCTGCAGAGCGGGCAGACCGGTATGGGTACCGGAGCAGACAAGACCGGCAGCGTCCAGATAAGACTTGATCTCCTCGGCGGTATGGTTAAAGAAACCGGCAAATTCAACACCGGTATAACCGGCCTTGGCGGTTTCCATCAGGGTGGAGGCCACGTCCTTGGCCATCAGCTCACGGATGGAATACATCTGCAGAGAAACTTTCTTCATATTCGTAACTCCTATCCTATTTATCACTTGCCGCAATGTGCGGTAAATCTCACCGGAGCAAAGCTCCGATTTCACCCATCCTTCGGATGGATTTCACTGCGCAGGCAAAGCCTGCGCAATTTCACTCCATGACAACATAGTTGTCATGGAACATTATGCCCACCACATTTCGCCCTTGCTCTCGAAGATCAGGACTTCCTTGAGGAACTCGATGGCCTTGCAAAGACCCTCTCTGGGGCTCATGAGGCTATCTTCATGCTCAATGGAGATGGGGCCGTCGTAACCGACCATACGGAGGTTGGAGATGATGTCCTTCCAGGTTTGCGCATCGTGGCCGTAGCCCACGGTACGGAAGATCCAGGAACGCTTGAGCTCCTGATCGTAGTGCTTGGTATCCAGCACGCCGTCTGCGGAAGCATTGGCGGGATCGATCTTGGTATCCTTGGCATGGAAGTGATGGATGGCGGGGCCCAGCTTGCGGATGGCGGTGGGAATATCAATTCCCTGCCAGAAGAGATGAGACGGGTCGAGGTTTGCGCCGATGATGGGGCCAACGGCCTCACGCAGACGCAGCAGCGTCTCGGGATTGTAGCAGCAGAAGCCGGGATGCAGCTCCAGGGCGATCTTCTTGATGCCATGGGCTTCGGCAAAAGCGGCAGCCTTCTTCCAGTAAGGAATGAGAACCTCGTTCCACTGGTAGTCAAGGATGGTCAGATAATCCGGGGGCCAGGCGCAGGTGACCCAGTTGGGATACAGGGAGTTTTCGCTGTCACCGGGGCAGCCGGAGAAGGTGATGACGGTGGTTACGCCCAGCTTCTCGGCCAGCAGCACGGTCTTTTCAAAGTCCGCATGGGAGCGCGCGGCATATTCCTTGTTGGGATGCACGGCGTTGTCATGGCAGGACAGCGCGCAGATGGTCATGTCGTTCTCCTTGAGAACGTCGATGATGGCCTGGATGGCAGCATCGTCGCCCAGGAGCTTGTCGGGATCCAGATGGGTCTTCCCGGGGCAGCCGCCGGCGCCCACTTCCACCGTCTGCACACCCAGAGAGTGCAGGTAACGAACGGCGGAGGCAAAGTCCATATCGTACAGGACGGGAGTCATAACGCCCAGTTTCATGGTATTTGTTCTCCTTTCAGGTTTTATAAAGTACCGATGATCGTGCTGAGCACCACTTGTGCGTAAACACGGATCAAAAAGTCATTGGGATGGTTAACGTTGTTGCCGGTCATGTCATAGAAGTGCTTTTTGGTGAGCAGATGCTGATGAAATGCCGTCATGGGAGCCAGCGCCGCGTGATCCCCGTACTCATCGGCCAGTTCACGCAGCAGCGGCTCCTGATCTGCTTGAGTCTTTGAAAAAAGCGGTGCCAAGGGATTGGGAAGCATCGTAGACACAAACACAAACTCGCATTTGGGGTTAATTGCCCGGATCTGCTCTGCCATATCCCGGTAATTGTCCCGGACAATGCCCGGTTCCACGCCGCGAGTCCCGTCGTTCATGCCAAATGCAATCACAAAGAGATCCGGCACGAAATCCCGGAAGAATTCCGTGGTATTCTCCACACCCCAGCAGGACTGCTTACCACCCACGGCACAGTTGGAACAGGCAATATCACAGCCTGAGAGCTGTTCCAGACGCCGGTGAACCATATCAGGCCAGATAGGTGTATATGGCGGTAAATTGGATCGTGCACTGGCATTTGCGCCTGCGCAGATGCTGTCACCGAGGTAGCCCAGCCGAAACGGCTCTCCCTCACGCAGTAAGCACCGGATACGCGGCAGCTTTGCCGGGTCACACGGCGCCGCCGGGCCAGCCCACACGCCGTGATGGCGATACGTGATCA
Source organism: Oscillospiraceae bacterium (assembly GCA_015067675.1). Lineage (GTDB taxonomy): Bacteria > Bacillota > Clostridia > Oscillospirales > QAMX01 > SIG502. The sequence goes on along the minus strand of SVMB01000001.1, from coordinate 125,369 downwards.
CGTACTGCATCTGATGAAACACGCCGCCCTCGGCAAAGCGCAGGAATCCGCCGTCCTTATGGGCAAAGCCGCGTCCGGAAGTGAGCTCCGGGATATTCTCCATCGGATGATACTCACACTCAGGCATGACGGCAATCGCCGAACCCTCCGGGATCAGGAGCTTTCCGTCCCGCAGGAGGTAATCCTCCCCCTCACGGAAGGTGACACTGCGGCAGGCATCGGTCACGCGGATGATCTCGTCCATGGGATAGAGCATACCCACAGTACGCTCGCCAACCGGCATGAAGCTTTCCTCATACACGGTATCTCCCGTCCAGATCGGACGGGTGGCTTCCATGATGTCAAACATGGTTATGTTAACTTAATCGAAATACACGGGCTTGCCGGTCTTGGCGGACTCGTAAATCGCCTCAAGGATGCGGGTGACGCACAGCGCCTGCTCGGGCAGGACGCAGGGAGTGGTGTCGTTGCGCACGGCATCAATCCACTGCTGGGCCTCGATTTCGGCAGGGGTACCGGCAGTCTTGCCTTCGAAGAACTGCGCACCGCCGGCCTTCAGATCCGGCACGGTCATGACCTGACGGTTGAAGTCGATGGAGTTGAAACGCAGGCCGTCGTTCATGTCAGCGCCGCCCTTTGTGCCGCAGAGGGTGCAGACCGCTTCGCGGGGATCGGCGTAGTTGAGCGCCCAGGAGGACTCCAGCATGATGGTCGCGCCGTTCTTCATGACGATGAAGCCGAAAGCGGAATCTTCGACGGTGAACTTCTCGGGGTCCCAGTTGCCCCAGGCATTGCCCTGGTTGGTCTGGTCAGCCAGCTTGCGGTAGGTGGTACCGACGACGTAGGCGGGCTCGTAGTTGTTCATCTCCCACAGGGTCAGGTCCAGCGCGTGGGTGCCGATATCGATGAGGGGACCGCCGCCCTGCTCATACTCGTTGAGGAACACGCCCCAGGTGGGCACCGCGCGGCGGCGGATAGCGGTCGCCTTGGCGTAGTAGACCTCACCCAGATCACCGCGGTCTGCGGCGCACTTGAGGTGCTGGGAGTCGGGACGATAGCGGTTCTGATAGCCGATGGTCAGCTTCTTGCCGGTACGCTTGGAAGCCTCGAGCATAGCCTTGGCTTCGGCGTAAGTCTTGGCCATGGGCTTCTCGCACATGACGTGCTTGCCGGCCTCCATCGCATCGATGGAGATGAAGGAATGGGAGCGGTTGGGGGTACAGACGTGGACGACTTCGATAGAGTCGTCCTTGAGGAGCTCCTTGTAGTCCTCGTAAACCTTGGCGTCGGGGGTACCGAACTTCTTGGCGGCCTCTTCGGCACGTTCGACGATGATATCGCAGAACGCGACGATCTCAACGCCTTCCACCTTGGACAGGGCGGGCAGATGCTTGCCGGTACCGATACCGCCGCAGCCGATGATGCCCAGACGAACAGTCTTACTCATAATTAAATCCTCCAAACAATTCAGATTGTATGCAGATTAGGCCTTCAAGACCTTTTCGATCTCGCAGACGTAAACCTCGTGATAGTCTTTTGCGCCGTAGCAGGCGGCATCGATGCTCTGATCGACAAAGCCGGCCGGATCCAGGGTCTGGCTGTAGAGCTTGCGGCAGATCATGACGCAGTCGGACTCGCCAAAATAAGGCGTCCCGCCGTCATGGCACACCGTCAGGCCGGTTTTAGAAACCTTATCTTCGTCACGACCTGAAACGGAGCCGAAATATTTGAGATTGGCCCGCTGAGACTCCGGCATGAAGCACAGAGACAGCGTCGCGGACGCATCCACAAATTCCTTGGTGAAACGCTGGGGACGGATGAAAATATAGGCAACCTTCTTTCCCCACAGCACGCCCACGCCGCCCCAGGAGGCGGTCATGGCATTGACGCGGCCTTCCTTTTCGGCAGTGATAAGCATCCACTGATCGCCGATCATGGAAAAAGGATTGGCTGTGATGTCGGCAGGAGTGATTTCGGTAAACTTACTCATATTTGTACCTTCCTTATACGCAGTCCTGATGCCACCAGCTCAGCGGCAGCGGGAACCAGTTGGTAATCATGGCATTTTTCTCTGCCGGGAGATCGGCGGTATAATAGGCAGGCTTCGGGCCAAAGACCAGGCGATTGGCCTCAAACGCCGTGAGGCTGAGATCGGCGGCACGTTCCGTCTTTTCACAGCTTGCCCTGCCGTCCTTCACCGCAATGGCGAGTCTCCCCCACTCCGCAATCTCAAGCACCAGCTCGCCGTCCATGAGCGAAACGTAAGTAGCCTTCAGATCCATAAAGGCTTTCACGACCCGATCCCAGTTAAAGATGCGGTACTGGTGATCGGGATGCAGCGAGATATTATCGCAGATGAGATCCAGACGTCTGCAGATCTCGGTCTGCCAGGGATGAATCCCCAGCGATATCTGGCTGACGCCTTTCAGCGCAGTCCAGGCAACCAGCATGTCCACCGTGTGCGCCGGGGTGTCGGCAATCAGTTCGGAGCAGGAGGTGCCGTCCGCCGTCACGCAGATGTATCCCACCATCTTCCCCTCCGCATCGAGGCAGGCATAGGGAACGATGTTCCAGCAGGTCAGGTAGCGGTAAACCGCGTCGAGAGTTCCGTCGCCGCGGCTGCAGTGCAGCGGCTGCTGCTCATAAAGCGCCTTCGCCGTCGCAAGCCATGCATCCGACTCCGCCGTAATGGGTTCAAAATGCCAGTCCGGCACGGGATAATTGATATGCTTGAGATTGCGTGCTGTCAGGGAATAGGCATATTTCATGCCGCAGCGGTCGTAGCCGTAGTACTGATAGCGCTGACGCTGACCGCCCAGCCCCGAAAAATCAATACCGTCTTCCTGCATTTCGGCAATCGCCTGATGCATCAGCTGCTTCATCAGGCCCTGACCGCCCTCACGCTTATGGGTAGACACATTGCCGATTCCGGCCATCTTCAGGGTATTGCCGGCAACGCTGACCTCGCAGGGAGAGCAGAGCACCAGAGCCCGGATCTTACCGTCGCGCTTGATGGCAAGATTGCGGCGCATATATTCCTCTTCCGGACGACAGGCCGTGGGCATGAGATCTGCAAAGTCATGGGGTCTGTGCGCCTGTGAGAATACCAGATCCATAAAATCCATCGCGTCTTCGTAATCCGCAGACGTGAGGTGGACAAGTTCAGCTGCCATGTCACTTCATCCTTTCCGACGATCCTGTGTACTCTGTTTAGTTTAACAGAAACCCGGCTCTTATGCAATGGTTTTTTGCTGTTTGTGCCATCCGTTTTTTGAAGAGTTTGTTTTGGGCATCAGGCTTCGACGCATTATGCGCGTTGTGTATGCTATACTCATACCTGCAGGAACGCTTCGGCGTCCTGCGCAGCCGTTCATATCTTTTATCCCCAATTCCCTTTACTCAAGACGCCCGGGAGATTTCTCCCCCGGGCGTCTCTTTTTTTGATGATAAATTTATCAGCCGCGCTGACGGCCGCGGCGGGAGCTTCCCTTGCGGTCGGAAAGCTTCAGGTCTGCCATGCGGGAATTGGAATCCTGCATGAAGTTCTTGAGCTTATCCTCAAAATCGGCGTCACCCGACTGGGTATAGGCAGCACCATTAAACTCTCTAGGGCCGCCGGAACGCGCAGACTGAGGCCTGGGCGTGTATTCCGCAGGGCCGCGGCGCTCGGTATTCTCACGGGGCGCATACGTCCGGGGAGCGTTCTGAGCCGTTTCGGGAGGCGGAAGCGCTTTCTTAATAGACAGGTTGATACGGCCCGCCTCATCGATGCCGATGATCTTGACCCGAACCTCCTGTCCCTCCGTCAGGTGCTCGCGCACCTCGCGCACAAAGGTATTGGCAATCTCCGAAATATGTACAAGTCCGGATCTGCCCTCTCCAATGCTCACAAAAGCGCCAAATTTGGTGATACCGGTCACCTTTCCGTCCAAAACGTCGCCTACGCTGTATTCCATATCCAGCCGTATGACCTCCTCTAGTATTTTGGGATCTTCCAAAGGGCCTATTTGCCCGTAATGTCCACGAAAATGCGCTCACCGGGCAGCGAATAGCCGAGTTTATCGCGGGCAATCTCCGCGATCTCCTCCTCGGTAAACTCACCTTCCAGATTTTCCTGGATTTCCTGGTTTTCCAGCGTCTGCGTATTGATCTGCGCCTCCAGGGCTGCCTTCTGCACCTCTTTGTCCGCAATCCGGACATTGAGCGAGATAACATTGAAGATGCCGTAGCCCACAAAGGTCAGCAGCAGAAGCCGGAGAATCCATGTAATGGTATTAGTCTTCATTTATAAGCCTCAGTTCTGTGAAAACAGGCAGTCAGCACTACACCGCAGCCGATCCCGCACAGGTGATACAGCCGCAGCTCTCCCTGACAGACCGTCAGAATCATTGCGATAAAGCCCGGGATCACCACAATCCAGTATCCCAGATCCAGCAGCGCATCCAGTACAAAGCGTACCCGCCCGCGGGTAAACCACGCACGTATCCGATACAGCAGCGCTGCCGCGACGCCGAACCCAATGCAGCTTACAAACCGCAAAAGCTGCTCTGAAATGATCACTTTCATCCTGTCAGCCAAAGAGACGCGCCCAGACACTGCCGCGTGCGCTGTCAATGCCCAGGTAGACACAGCCATCTACGGTTCCTTCCACGATCAGCTCTCCGCTTTCCGTACGCAGCGACACGACCCGCAGGCCCTGGCCGCGCACGGCAAGCCTTCCCTTGACCGTGCTGATGAGGATTTCCTCCTCGTCAAAGCGTTCGACTTCGTTGACGCCCGTAAGCCTGAGCAGCCCGCGCTCTTCCAGCACCAGACTGTGCGGTCTTTCCGGACGCATTTCATTCTGTACCATACCGATGCCTCCTTGATCGGGCGAACATGCCCTTTGAGACATCTATATGCCGCTTCCTGCCAATCTATGCTCAGATTTCGCGGTAGAGTGCCGATGCATCCGCCTTATTGGCATGCTCCGCCACGTCCACAACCTCGACCTTGAGCGTTCTCTGTCCGAAAGCGATTTCGATGATATCCCCCACCTTGACCTGATAGGCAGGCTTTGCCTCCTTACCGTTGACGAGCACACGCTCGTTATCGGCAGCGGTCTTGGCAACCGTACGGCGCTTAATCAGGCGGGACACCTTCAAATATTTATCAAGTCTCATAGTTTCCTCAAAAATACTGCTTATTTTGCTTCGTCCTTTGCACGGACGTCGGCGATAAAGGTATCGGTATACTTTTCCAGCGCACCTTCGGGGTCGATATCGGCAACCTCCGCCATCTTCACCACTGCAGCCAGCAGTGTGCCGATGGATTCCTCGGTAGGCGCCTTCTCAGCATCGGCAAGAGCGGCTTTGGCAGCGTCGGCGGCCTGAGCAGCATCGATTTTACCGTATCCAGCTTTGGCAGCCTTATGAAGCACCTTCTCGGCACGAATCAGCGACGGCAGACTGTGCGCCACGCTCTCCAGCGTATCGCCCACGGTCTTCTGATGCTTTTCCTTCTTCTTGATCTCATCCCAGTTGCGCAGCACGTCACCTGTACCGCTGACCTGCACGTCGCCGAACACATGGGGATGGCGCAGAACAAGCTTCTTGCACACGCCGTCGGCCACATCGTCGATATTGAAGGTGCCCTTTTCCTGCTCCATCAGAGCGTGGAACACCACCTGCAGCAGCACATCGCCCAGTTCTTCCTTGAGAAGATCGGTATCACCAAGGTCAATGGCCTCGATAGCCTCGTACACTTCTTCGATGAAGTTGCGGCGAATGCTCTCATGGGTCTGTTCACGATCCCAGGGGCAGCCGCCCTCACTGCGCAGAGCTGCCACCAGCTCCACCAGATCATACACGCGATAGAAATCCTTCTGTTGATAATTTACCATATTTCCCTTATCTCCGCAAGTACTATTTCAAATTTGTTTGGTATTTTTTCAAATATTTTTTCAATCCGATGCATTATTTCAGCCGCAGAACACGGGCAATCTTTGCGCCCTTGGGCAGCATCAGGATATCGTCCTTATAGAAGCCCTTCACGATCAGCATCATTGCAAAGTACACAACCACGCACAGGCAGATAACCACCAGCGCACCAAGCTTTGCACCCAACACGCCGCTGACCACCGGCCACAGAAGCGTCGCCACAATACCCATGACCACCGCAGACACCAGCGGCTTCCAGATCACGTACCACTGCTTCGGTCCGATCTCGGTTTTGGTATAGACAAAGACGATGTTGAAGATCGCAATCGTTGCATAGCACATGGTGGTGCCGATGGGAGCACCGGCAATGTTGATGGACGGAATGCCGATGAGGATGTAGTTGGTCACAAGCTTGACGATACCGCCGGCAACGGTGGAAATCACCGGCAGGCGTTCACGGCCTGCTGCCTGCAGCACGGCCGTACTCATGCTGGCCAGGGATACAAACAGGAATGCCACGCCGAGGGTTCTGAGAAGCGGTGCCGCGGTATCCACGCCTTCGGAGAAGAGCAGATTGATAACCGGCCAGGCCATGGTGATCATACCGGCGGCACAGGGAAAGGCCATCATGCTGGTCAGGCGATAGGCAGACTCGGTGTTGCGGCGGGCCTTATCATAATCCTTAGCTGCACAGGCAGCAGCGATCGCCGGGATCAGGCTGGTGGTCACGCCGACGATGAGAGTCTGGGGCATGGTCATGATGCTCAGCGCCTTGAGGCTGTAGTTGCCGTAGAGGGCATTGGCCTTGGACTCGGCAAAGCCGATATCGGAAAGGCGGCGGTAGACAAGCGTCATGTCCAGGAAGTTGGTCAGGGAGAGAACCGCGCTGCCCAGGAGAATCGGGATCGCGATCATGATCAGCGAGCGCACAAGCTCAGAATCCTTACGGGTCGTCGGATCAAAGTCGGACAGGCTCATGGTCTCCTTTGCTCTGCGGTGACGCAGCACCACATAGGCAGAGCCCAGCACCGTACCGATGGTCACGCCGAGGATCGCGCCTGCCGCGGCCATTTCCAGGCCGTAGCCGTTCTTCAGCGCAAACCACGCCAGTCCCAGGCCAAGGAAGAGCTTGCACAGCGCTTCGATGAGCTGCGAGATCGCAGTGGGAACCATGTTCGACAGGCCCTGATAGAAGCCGCGGTACACCGACATCAGCGCAACGAAGAACACGGCGGGGGAAATCGCCAGCACCGCATAGTAGGCACTGGGGGTTTTCTGCCAGTTGACGAAGGGTTTGGCACCGAGGAACATGATTACCATCGACACGGCACCAATCAGGATGAATACCCGGAACGCAACCTTCAGAATGCGTTCCACTTCCCTGCCCCGTCCGCGGGAATTGGCCTCGGCAACCATACGCGACACGGCAACCGGAAGTCCGGCGGTGGAGACCACCACGAGGGCTGAGTAGAAATTATAGGCCACAGTGAACATACCCGAGGCTTCGTCTCCCAGGAGATTGGCCAGCGGGATTTTGAAGAATGCGCCGATGATCTTGACGACCAGATTGGCAATAGCCATGATCAGTGCGCCTTCGATAAAGCTTTGCTTCTGAATCTTACTCAAAGTTCTGTCTCCTTCCAGGCAATCCTGCAATCAGTTTATGCCTGCATGATGCGTTTCTTGACATAGGCGCGCAGCTCATCTGCAGTCTGCTTTGGATCAAGCCCCGGGAACTCACCGTGATCGTAGACGATACGGCCTGCGTTCATGGTCAGCACCACGTCGTGACCGGAGGCAGCATATACCAGATTGGACAGCACGTTATGCATGGGCTGCAGATGCTCGCGGCCAAAGTCCAGCACCGCGATATCAGCATCAAAACCAACACGGATCTGACCCGCGCTGTCGGCACGTCCCATGGCGGCCGCGCCTCCCATGGTTGCGGCGCGGAAGGCATCGTGTGCCGACACGCTTGAGGCCTCCATCGACACCACCTTACCCAGCAGAGCCATCAGCTTCATCTCTTCAAACAGATCATGGTTATTGTTGGAGGCAACGCCGTCGGTACCTAGCGCAATGGTAAGACCGGCGTCCTGCATCGCCGGGATATTGGCGATACCGGAGGCGAGCTTACAGTTGCTCACCGGGTTATGGACGCAGACGACACCCTTCTCATGCAGAATCTCCCGGTCGCGCTCCGACAGATGGACACAATGCGCTGCAATCACCGGAACGTCGAGGATACCTTCGCGGTTGAGCAGTTCCGTGGGGGACATGCCGTGCTGCTCCTGGCAGTCGGCGTTCTCCTTTGCGGTCTCGGAGAGGTGCAGAAGGATCGGCATATCATACTTTTGGGCCAGTTCCAGCATCTGCGCACGGGTCTCGGGATTGGAGGTATAGACCGCATGGATACCGGAAACGGTACGTACCATGGGATGGTCGGGATACCGCTCGAGGATACGGTAAAACTCGGTCAGTGTCCGGTCTGATTCCGGCAGCGGTCCCTCGGCAAAGCGGGTCGCGGCGTTGGAAACCATCACGCGCATACCGGTACGCACCGCTTCATCACAGACCACGTCGGAGCAGAAGTACATATCGCAAAGTCCCGTCACGCCGCAGGCCAGAGACTCCATCATGCCCAGTCGGGCGGCAAGCGCCACGCCTTCGGCATCCAGACGGCCTTCGGCGGGGAAGATGTGGTCAAACAGCCACTCCTGCAGCGGCACGTCGTCAGCGTAGCCGCGCAGCGCCGTCATTGCAATATGGGAATGGGCATTGATCAGGCCCGGAATCACCACAAGATGCTCGCCGCGCACCACACGGGCTGCCTGTCCTTCGGGTTCGGCAGTACCCACATAGGTGATTTTTCCGTCTTTGACGCCGATCCAGGCGTGTTCCAGAGGAGATGTGCGCTCAGGGCTGAGCAGGGTCACATCGGCAAACAGACAATCAAAAGTATTCATAACAGTAAAACATGCGGGAGATGTGTCCATCCCCCGCATCCAGCTCTTTTCTTTAGTTTTATCAGGCGTTGGGAGCATCGCTGCAGCAGCATTTCTCAGCGGGCTTTTCCTCTTCGCCGCAGCAGCAGGGAGCATCCTCGGCGGGAGCCTCGGCGCAGCAGCACTCTTCGGGCTTTACTTCCTCGGCTTCGCCGTCGCAGCAGCAGCCGTTCTTCTCTTCGCACTCAGGGGTAGCAGGCTCGACGCAGCTCTCAACGTCGTCACAGACGCAGATTTCTTCGGCGACATTGACCTTCTCTTCCTTAATGCCGGAAAGACGGGCACGCAGCTCGGCAATCTGGGCAGTCTTGGAATCGATTTTCTCGATCTGAGCCTGAACGGCTTCGTTGCAGACCTCTTCACCGGCATGCACGGCGTAAACCAGCTTGCCGATTTCCTTATAAGCAACCTCGATCTCGGTGTTCAGATCGAAAATCTGCAGATTGATCTTGGCCTGTTCCACAACATTACCGGCATACTTACCGGCGGCCTTGCCGTAATTCACGGCAGAAACACGAGCTTTGGACAGAATCTCACGAACCTTGGGATCCATACACACAACTCCTTTTCTCTTAATGCAAAACAAATTGACTACAGTTCATCTTTATTATATCCCAGCGTTTGGGTAAAATCAAGTCATATTCGTAAATAAGTCCGATCATTTGCCGATAAATTCGCGCAGCAGAGACTCCTGCGGCACAAATTGTTCGTCAAGGGGCAAAAACCTTTCCAGAACAGACGGCAGAGCCCCCATCCCCTGGGCACTGAGCAAATCCAAATCGAGCTCTGCGCGGCGTGCCAGCATCCTCGGTGCCAGCACACAAAGCTCATAGTCAAGCGATGTATCGATCATGAGCTCCGCGCGATGTTTGAAGGGCATGATATAGCGCACCTCTCCCCGGCGGACATTGGGCCAGAGGCCCATTGTCCCGGCAATGTCCGTGCCGCGAAAGCTTGCGTCCCGCAGCGCCCTGCGCACAAATCTCGTCCATTCCGGCTCCACGATCACCCGGTCATCCTCCACGACACGCATACGAGCACTCAGATACACGCCCACCGGTGCATGGGCGCTTGTTTTGTCATAAAGGGCATCGTTGAGGGCGTGAATCCCCTCAAAAATCGCAATTTCATCCTTCATCAGCCGCAGCGGCTCGGTTTTTCCGGAGCGGCGGCCGGTTGTAAAGTCAAAATGCGGAACCGGCACCTCATCTCCCCGATCCAACGCTTCCAGATGGGCATGCAGAAGCGTCATATCCATGCGTTCCGGGCTTTCCAGGTCGATGGTGGGATCGTTGCGGTCGGTATCGAGGAAATAATTGTCCATCTCCACATGATGAGCACGGATCCCAAGCTTTGAAAGCTCTCCGCGCAGCCGCTTGGCTGTGGTGGTCTTGCCGGAACTGGACGGCCCCGAGAGCAGTACAATCTTCGACGGCGCCGCAGCAATGGCAAGCGCCGTATCGCGCAGCTCCTCGGCATACACTGCTTCGCTCTCCTCCACAAAGGCGCGGGGATCGCGCAGAGCACGGTCGTTGATGTACTGCAGGTTTACATAATTACGGTAGGTTTTGGTGTTGACTGAACGTTTCTCCATTTTGAGTATCCTTTCCGCGCAGTCCGTAGAAGGCGACGACTTCCGCCTTCTTTTCCAACAACTGTTCCAGATTGCTCAGATACTCCTGGGCATACTTCGGATTCTGAATCCGCCTGATCTCGCCGCCGCGCACGAGCTTGGTCACGGAGCCCGCGCCGAAAGCGACGACGGTGCCGATTTCCTCCATCATGGCGATGTTATAATCGCAGCGCTTGCCGGGCTTTGTCCAGCCGATGTTTTCAAAGCTGCCGCCGATGTACTTCTGCCGATAGAGATAATAGGGCGCATAGCCTGCCCCGGTGAGTACGGTTTCCGCATGAGCCAGCATTTCTTCCAGCACTTCAGTGGGCAGCACACTTTCAGAGCTCTGCCCCAGGTCGGCTCCGCGCTTGCGCGCGAGGGTATGAACGGTGATATTTTCAGGACCCAGCGCGATGACTTTGTCAAGCGTCTGAGCAAATCCTGCCGCCGTATCGGTGGGAAGGCCTGCGATGAGATCCATATTGATCTCCTCAAACCCCAGTTTCCGCGCAAGAGCCATGGCATCGGCAATATCCTGAGCGGTATGACGGCGGCCGATGACCTCCAGCACCCGGTCATCCATGGTCTGGGGATTGATGCTGATGCGGCGCACCTTATGTTTACGCAGCACCGCCAGCTTTTCACTCGTGATGGTATCGGGACGGCCGGCCTCGACGGTAATCTCCGCGCCCTCCACGATGGGAAGCTCCCATGCAGCCGTCAGCACCGCATCCAGCTGCGGCGCCTCCAGGGTGGTCGGCGTGCCGCCGCCCATGTACAGCGTACGCACCCGCAGACCGCACTCCCGCAGAAGAGCCGCGCCGTGGCGAATCTCCTTCACGAGCGCCTCTGCATAGGGTGCGATGAGCTTCTTCTGCTTGCCGACCGCCGCCGACACAAAGGAACAGTAACTGCAGCGGGTAGGACAAAACGGGACACCGATATAAACGTCCACGTCACATTCGTCGCGGCCGTCCATGACGGAAAGCGCCTCTTCGGCGCAGCTTACGGCAAGCAAAGCTTTATCCCGTCTGACAAAGTCAGACTCCATCAGCTTTTTCACTGCCCGGGCAGGGCTGCCGGTCTCGGCGATGAGCAGACGTCCAAGCTTTGCCGGACGCACACCGGAGAGTGCACCCCAAACAGGAGCCGCCGGCAGAAGCTGCACCGCCGCGCGGTAAAATGCACGGCGCAGGGTCTGCTTCTCCAGCGCACCGTATCGCTCCGGCGCCACATCCCGGCTGCAATTGCAGAAGGCCGTACCCCGGGCACTGCCCTGTGCGCGGGAAAGCTGCGCCACCGCGCTGATGCGGGCATCTGTACGGCGCACGGTAATGTGCAGCGTACCATTTTCTTCTCCCTCAACCCAGGAATGGCTCTCACCGGGAAAGAGAGTGATGGCAAGCTGTTCGAGGGCATACCGGCTTTCGGAACCTGTGAGTTCAAGCTTCATCCCAGAGCCACCGCCTGTCGCACGAAGGGGTTATACCGGCGGATATCGGACAGCAGCGCCGCCTCACCGTGACCGGAATAGACCATCCGCTCACCATCCAGCTCCGCGATCATCTGCAGCGAACGCATCATTTCGTTTCTGTCGCCGTCGGGGAAATCCACGCGGCCGCAGGAATTGGCAAATACGGTATCACCGGAGAGAAGAATCTCACCGGAGTCAAAGCAAACGCATCCTGCGGTATGTCCGGGCGTATGCAGCACTTCCCAGGTTACCCCCGCTGCGGTGAGCTCGTCACCATCCTGCAGCAGGATGTCCGGCTGCACCGGCGTAAAACCCTCGTCGGTACCGGTAAAGCGCGAATAGAGGTTCTCCTCCGCACTGGTGAGCTTCGGCGCATCATAGGTATGCACGCAGACCTTTGCGCCCGTTGCCTCACAGACACGGGCTGCGGCCATGATATGATCGAAATGACCATGCGTACACAGTATATGCGTAATGGTCAGCTTTCTTTCCTCAATCTCACGAAGAATCCGTTCAGGTTCCCCGCCGGGATCGACCACAAAGCCCTCCAGGGACTTTTCGTCATAGCCGATCAGGCAGTTTGCCTCCACCATACCCACGCAAAGTTGGATGATCTTCATGCGTTTTACCTCCTGGGACGGGCAAGCTCATCGGTGTCAAGGAAAATCGTCACCGGGCCGTCGTTGAGCAGCTCCACCTTCATGTCCGCACCGAACACGCCGGTTTCCACCCGGATACCTTTGGCGCGGATGCCCTCAACGAAGTATTCATAGAGCGGATTGGCTGTTTCGGGACGCGCAGCAGCGGAAAAGCTCGGGCGTTTTCCCCGGCGGCAGTCGCCGTACAGGGTAAAATTGGACACGGCAAGCACTGCGCCGCCCACGTCGGCAAGGCTCAGGTTCATCTTCTCGTCTTCATCCTCAAACACGCGCAGACCGGCACATTTATCAATGAGCACATCGGCCTCCGCGGTGGTATCGGTCTCATGCACGCCCAGCAGGATCAGAAAACCCTTTTCGATTTCGCCGTGCACGGCTCCGTCGATGGTGACGCTTGCTCTGCTCACACGCTGCAGGATCGCTCTCATGTTCTTGTCCGTCCTTTTATCTGATGGTGCGTTCCACCTCGGAAACGCCCGGAATATTTTTCAGTCTCAGCGCCACCTGGCCCAACTGTTCGGCATCATGCAGCATGACCATGGCATTGATCTCCGCGCCGCCGTCATCGAGCTCTCTTGCCGTCAGACCGGTCAGATCAATACGCATATCCGACAGCGCCATCGTCACGTCAGCCAGCAGCGCACGGCGGTTCTTGCCGCGGATATGCAGCATCGTCTGGTAGGATTCCTTGCCGGACTCCACCCAGGACACCCGCATGACACGGCCTTCGTTTTCCGCGGTCATCAGCGCCTGCACATTGGGGCAGTCAGCCCGGTGCACGGAGACGCCGAAGCCTTTGGTGATAAAGCCGATGATCTCATCACCCGGAATCGGCGTACAGCAGCGGGCGAACTTGACCAGGCAGTTATCCACGCCTTCCACGATGACGCCGTTGGAGGGTTTGGTCTTGATAACCTTGGTCACAGGCGTGACGTTCTTTTCAGGCTTGGGGGCAAGCTCGGTGACGCGGGTCATGACCTTGCGCACGGGCAGTGCGCCGTAGCCGATGGCGGCATACAGATCATCCACCGAGTGGAAGCTCAGGCGGGTACAGATGGTTGCCTGAATGGTGGGATCGGCGAAGGCCTGCATGAGCATGGTACGCTTGAGCTCGGCTTCCAGAGCTGCCTTGCCCTGCTCGATATTCTCCTCACGCCGCTCCTTTTTAAACCACATGCGGATCTTATTGCGGGCTTCATTGGTCTTGACGACCTTCAGCCAGTCACGGCTGGGACCCTTGGAGGCGCCGGAGGTCAATACCTCGACGATATCGCCGTTGGACAGTGCATGGTCAAGCTGGACAATACGGCCGTTGACCTTGGCGCCGGTCATGCGGTTGCCGACGGCAGAGTGAATGGCGTAGGCAAAGTCGATGGGCGTGGCACCCGCAGGGAGGTTGATAACGTCGCCTTTGGGCGTAAAGACGTAAACTTCGTCGTTGAACAGCTCAGTTCGCAGGGAATTGATGAAGTCCTCGGGGTCGGAATCCTGCTGATTCTCCAGAAGCTGGCGAACCCAGGCGTATTTGCTTTCGTCGGACTGACGGCTCACACCGTGCTTATACTTCCAGTGCGCCGCGACACCGTATTCGGCGGTGTTGTGCATATCCCGGGTACGGATCTGCACTTCGAAGGGTTTACCCTCGCGGCCGATGACGGTGGAGTGAAGAGACTGGTAGAGATTGGGCTTGGGGGTGGAGATATAATCCTTGAATCTGCCGGGCATGGGCTTGAACAGATCATGCACAATACCCAGCGCGTTATAGCAGTCGGCCAGCGAATCCACGATGATGCGCACAGCGTAGATGTCAAAGACGCTGGAAATATCCTTATTCTGCATGTACACCTTACGGTAGATACCGTAGAAGTGCTTGACGCGGCCCTGCACCTCGCCTTTGATGTTTTCGACGGTCAAGCGGTCCTCGATGCGCTTGATGATGATATTGAGAAATGCCGAGCGCTCTTCGGCACTGTTCTCCAGATAGTTGGAAATCTCCTGATAGGCAACCGGGTCAAGATAGCGCAGGCTGATATCCTCAAGCTCGCTTTTGACGTTGTTCATGCCCAGACGATGGGCAATCGGCGCGTAAATGAGCATGGTTTCCAACGCCTTTTCCTTCTGCTTGCGCTCGGTGACATACTGGAGCGTACGCAGATTGTGAAGACGGTCGTTGAGCTTGATGATGATGACGCGAATATCCCGCGCCATGGCCATGAAGAGCTTGCGCAGGTTCTCGTTTTCCTCTTCTTCGTAGGTGGAATGGGGCATACGGGTCAGTTTTGTGACGCCGTCAACAAGATTTGCAACAGCCGTGCCAAACTGCGCCTTCATTTCATCGTAGCTGACCGAGGTATCCTCGATGACGTCGTGCATGAGGCCGGCCATGATGGATTCCGGATCCATGCCCATTTCGGCCAGCATCTCCGCCACCGCCAGCGGATGGATGATAAACGGTTCTCCGTTTTTACGCTTTTGTCCATCGTGTGCGTCACGGGCCATGATATAAGCACGGCGGATATTCTCCGCCGCTTCGGCAGGGCATCCGGCCTTCTTTATAATTCGTTCAATCGTGTGCTCCACAACACACACCCCCTCGGAAAATTCCAGTTCAGCCGATTATTGAAAACGCCGCCCGATCAGGCAAGACGTCTGAGTACACTTGATGCGGCAAGATCCACCTTCGGCGCTCCCACATGCACATTCAGCCGCAGGCCGTCGGCAGTCTTTTCGGATTCGATGAGTCCCAGCTCCTCAAACACGCTCAGAGCCGTCAGGAGTCTGCCCAGATTCAGGCCGCAGCCTGCCTCATGGCGAATGCGGCGATACAAGGTTTCGGGAGACGCGCACAGAACGCCGTCACGGCAATGTCCCACAAAATACCGCCAGATAGCCACAAGCTGCGTGCGCTGGGGCAGCAATTCCTGCTTTTCGGCCTCATCCAGCCGCTCACCGGCGCAGAAACGGTCATACAGCGTGCGGCTGACCCGGTCAAGCGCTTTTTCACGCTCCGACAGGCGGATATCCCGCACGATCATCTGCACCTGTTTGCCGCGGAAGGAGTTGACTTCGGCGGAGAACACGATATCCACCCCGTCACCGGCATCCAGTCCCATGGCGGCGGCATTCTGTCCGAAGAACACGCCGCCCAGTGTGCAGCCGCGGCCTTCCGCCGTCAGTCGGGTATGCCTGTCGTTGCCGATGGAGGCAACGCCGGAGAGCACCATATCGCGCAGTACAAACAGCGGCGAACGGTTGCCCATGCCGCAGGGCTCAAGCATATGCAGGCTTTCCACGGCGTTCAGTGTCAGAAGCGACGGTTCAATCTCGCAGTCCACTTCCACGCAGGGTACGCAGTCCTCCTCCCGCAGATGCGCCGCAGCGTAGCTGCGCATGGCGTCGCGGAAGCGTTCCAGATCGTCAACCTCGACGGTGAGACCCGCTGCCAGTTCATGACCGCCGAACTGACGGGGCTGTACCGGCAGATTCTGCAAGGCCTCAAAGAGATTGAAGCCCCGGATGCTGCGGCCGGAGCCCTTGGCGCCGGTTTCATCCACGCTGAGCAGAATCACGGGCCGCGAGAAGCGATCCACCAGCTTGGAGGCCACGATACCGATGATGCCGTGATGCCAGCCCTTGTTCCACAGCACAATGGCGCGGTCAGAACCCGGATCACAGTCGGTTTCAAACTGCGTCAGGGCCTCCTTCATGATATTGCTCTCGGTTCCCTGGCGTTCCTTGTTCTTTTCGGCCAGCTGCCGGACAATAGACAATGCTTCGTCGGGATCCTGGGTCAAAAACAGCTCCACGGCCCGCTCAGCCATGCCGAACCGGCCGGCAGCGTTGATGCGCGGGGCCAGAATATAGCTCAAAGACTGTGCTGCCACCGGCTTTTTATCCTCGCCGATGAGTCCTGCCTCCCGGCAGAGCACGCGAAGTCCCACGTTAGCAGTGGTCGCAAAGCGCCGCAGGCCGTAATTGACGATCGCGCGGTTTTCCTCACGCAGCGGCATCACGTCGGCCACGGTTCCCAGTGCCACCAGTTCCGCCGCCCGATCCAGCGCCTCGTGGGGATCCTCCAGCAGTGCGCACAGCAGCTTGAAGGCAACGCCCACGCCTGCCAGTTCCTTGAACGGATAGGGACAGTCCGGCTGCTTGGGATTGACCACGGCTTCCGCCACGGGAATTTCGTCCTTACACTCATGGTGATCGGTCACCACCACACGCATGCCCCGTGCACGGATATGGGCAATCTCTTCCACCGCCGTAATGCCGGTGTCCACGCTGATGAGCAGGCGCACGCCCTGCTCATAGAGCCGGTCCAGCGCGTCGCTGTTCATGCCGTAACCTTCGGTCAGACGGTCGGGAATATAGTATGTACAGTCCGCGCCGATTTCGCGCAGATAGCGCACGAGAATACAGGTTGCGGTCACGCCGTCCACGTCATAGTCACCGTATACGGCGATCTTATCCCCTTTTGCCACGGCTTCGCGGATAACAAATACCGCGTCATCCATGCCTTTGAGCCCGTAGGGGGAACCGAGCTTATCCACGGATGTTTCCAGAAAACGCACAGCTTCACGGGCGGTGTGCACGCCTCTTGAGGAAAGCACTGCGCACAACAACTCAGAAAGTCCTGAGCTGCGGGCCATTTCCGCTGCTTCCTCCCGGTTATAGCTTCCAATGATCCAACGTTTTTCTCTCATGATACCATGCCTCTATCGAATTTACCTTATATTGTACCAAATTCTGCGGCGAAACACAAGTCCTTTTTCAGCGTCCGGGAGGCGTCGTCTTTGTGCGGGGTGTACAAAAAGTGCCGATGCATGAACTGCATCGGCACTTTGAAACCTTTATGAGATCGTATCAGACACCGGCTTCGGCCATCGCCATATCCATGGCAGCCTTGTAGCCCTGCATCGCGGCAAACAGATCGTCGGGACGTCTGGGTTCGGCCACAATCAGACCGTCGTAGCCGATCTTTTTCAGCGCTCTGAACCAGCCCACATAGTCCACACCGTCGAAGGGCGCGGGGGTGAAACGCTTGACGGGATTGGCGATATGGGTGTGCTTGAGGATGCCCTTATAGTCGTCGATCACGGTCAGACGCTCGGACTCCAGCAGGAAGTGGTAGTAGTCCACCAGCAGCTGGATGTTGGGCAGGTTCAGCTCACGCACATAGCCCTCGGCCTCCTTGGATGAGGTCAAGATGTTGCACTCATTGGTATTGAGGGGCTCGATGACGATGGTGATACCGTAGGGCTTGATCTTGCCGGAAAGGCGATCAAGGAACTGCAGGATGCGCTCGTGCGCCGCTTCCGGGGTCACGCCGTCGATGATTCTGCGGTAGCCGCCGCTGCCGAATACCAGCGTCTTCATGCCGACCTCGGCAAGTCTGGGCAGCACGCGGGCAAAATACGCGTCGGTCTTGGACCAGTCAGCATCTTCATACAGCGAGAAGCCGCCGATGAGGCTGTTACAGGACTCAAATTTGACCGGAGAGTTGGCCAGCTTCTTCAGGTTTTCCTTCGTCTCCTCGTCGGTCCAGCCTGCGACTGCGCCGACGCTGCTTTCCATGTAATCAATACCGGCCTTTTCGACCAGTTCCAGATTATCAATGCTCGTACAGAAACCCAGTTTCATTCTCTGTTTCCTCCAATTGTTTCTATCTCTTGCCGACAGCCGCGGCATAAGCTTCTTCCATGGTGATTCTGAACTCCTCGAGTTCCGTGAGCAGATCACCGAAAACGCTTGACTCCGCAACCACTGCTCCCTGATAACCGATCTTATCCAGAGCCCGGAACCACCCGACGTAGTCGATACAGTCCCAGCGTGCAGGCGTTGCAAATGTGACGGGATGGGCGATGTGGGTATGGGTCAGAATGCCCTCATAGTTTTCAATCGCCGTCAGATGCTCGCCCTCGTATATAAAGTGGCGGTAATCGATCAGCAGCCGGATATTGGGAAGGCCAAGCTCACGGACATACTCCGCGCCTTCTGCGGAGGTGTTGATGATATTGCAGCCCTTCTGAAACAGCGGCTCAATAACAGCCGTCATGCCGTAAGGCTTCATCTTCTCCGACAGCCGGGTCAGGAACTCAAGAATCCGCTCGCGGGCAGCCTCCATCTCCATGCCTTCGGGAACCCGGCGGTAGCCGCCGCTGCCGAATACCAGCTTCTTCATGCCGACCTCGGCAAGTCTGGGCAGCACACGCGCAAAATACGCGTCGGTCTTTGACCAGTCATGATCCTCGTACAGGGAAAAACCGCCGATGAGACAGTTGCAGGACTCAAAACGCACGGAAGAAGAACCCAGCTTCTTCATGTTTTCCCGCACCTGTTCATCCGACCACTGCATAATTTCATAAACCGTGGTCTCGAGGTTATCGATGCCCGCTTTTTCAAGCAGATCAAGGTTTGAAAAGGCTGTACAGAACCCAAGCTTCATCATAGTCTGACCCCTACTTGATCTGCGCGGCATAAGCGCCTTCCATCATGGCGGTCAGGTGCTTGGCTTCCTCCATGCCGCAGCCGGGCAGGATCTCGCCGGACATGAACTGCTCCAGCGGAGAGGGAGCGGCCTCCAGCAGTTCAACCGCAACAGGTTTGCGCTCGGTATCCCAGGTGCTCTTCACGACGCCGCGGTCATCCCAGCGCACGAAACCCCGGTCGCCGCCCACTTCCAGCGCCATCGGGCTGCCGACGGAGACAAAGCCGGTCTCGTTGACGGCAATGGCGCCGTTTGCGTACTGCATGATGGTGATGGCGTTATCCTCAACGCGGTCGGCGTTGCGGGGATTATCATTGGCAAGGGTAAAGGCGGAAGCATAACCCACGGGCAGACCCAGGAACCAGTCGGCGATATACATACCGTGGGCGCCCAGGTCGATCATCGCGCCGCCGCCGCACTCACGCAGGTCATAGAAATGATCGGGCAGCCAGTCGCCGGTGGAGCCGTTATGGCAGTTGCGCAGGCGCACATAGTTGAGCTTGCCCAGTTCGCCGGAATCAACGATGGCGCGGACGGTACGGGGACCGGCAGCATACTTATGGGGCAGGGAGATCACGAAGCGAACGCCCGCAGCCTTCACGGCTTCCTCGATGGCGAGGCATTCTTCGGTGGTGAGGGCGAGCACCTTCTCGGTGAAGATGTTCTTGCCGGCCTTTGCCAGCTTCACCATATCCTCCGCGTGGTCGCAGGAAGCGGAGCACACGATCACGGAATCGGCGTCGCTTGCAAGCAGCTCATCAAGGCTTGCAAACTCCGGCAGATTGTTTTTTTCACAAAAATCCTTCCGGCGGGCCTCATCGCGTTCGAAAACACCGACGCATTCGGCATATTTCAGGGCAGTGTTCAGATAACCGGGGGCGTGGACATGCCAGACGCCGCACATGGCAAATTTCATAGTTGTACACCATCCATTCAGTCAGTATCAGGTGTGTTAACACCGTATACTGTCATTGTACGCAAAATATCTCTGCTTGTCAAGAGAAAACCGGGTACTGCCATCCGGCAGATACCCGGTTTTGCGGTATTGGTCATCTTTGAAGGCTGTCTGCAAAGACCCGCACCCATTCTTCCATCGGCAGCGCATTGCTTTGCTGATAGAAATGAATCCGCACTTTGATGATTCTTCCTTCCTCCACCAGAATCACCGTCGGGAAGTGCAGCCAGTCCATGTAGGCAATGGCGTAATCCACTCCCAGATCATCCGGCAGCGGGAGTTCCTGATAATCATCCTCTATCCAGTGGTTTTTCCAGTTAAATTCATCGATCTTATCCTTAAAGTGATACTCCCGGGCAAGTCCCCGCGCCAGAAACGGCGCCCGGGTTTCATGATAGTCGATATAGAGCGTACCATTGACAAAGCTGCCGTCCGGCAGCGTCATCTTCGCACATTCGAACCACTCGGCATTGTAGTGCGAGAGCCAGTCGGACCACTCGATGATGTAGTTTGGCTCGAACATCGGATCTTCCTCGTACTCTCCTGCCGGGCAGATATCCGCAAAGGTGGCAAAGGGCGGCTCCTTGTCGTAATCGGTCAGCGTCACCTTCATCTCTTCCATAATCGCGCTGCCAAACCTGGACAGGAGTATGCAGAACCAGACGATAATCAGCACGATCTGCGAAATGCGCAGGACATGGTTGCGCAATGCGCTCTTCTGCCAGTTCTTGCGGTGATCCAGATATCCCTCCACTTTGAGCCGCTTGCGCAGCTTGCTCAGATGCACGATCCTGACGATGAGATCGATCAGAATCCAGACTGACAGCGCAGCTCCTGCCAGACAAAAGCCCGTGCCCAGCGTGATCACCGGACGCAGAATGCCGTCGCCGTCCAGATGACCGAGCAGCGGATAGATCACCACCCAGAAGAAGGTCGTGTGAAACGTGGAGCGCAGCCGCTTTTCCACAGCCTTGAGCGCCAGCGCGTGCACATCCGGATCGGTATTGAGCTCCCGGGTATCGGTGCGGTCGGTACGGTAGATGTAGAAATCGCCCCGACGCACCACAAATTTCCAGCCGTATTCCTCACTGATCTCCAGTGCTTCCGCGTCCGGGATATCCACGGAGGTATCCAGCACTCCCGCCGCTTTCTGCAGAGCCTCATACCGGTAGATCCAGCGATGGGGCACCCCTTTTTCAAAAATCGCAAAGCCTGCAAAGAATCCGTCGCGGCTCAGATGCAGTCCCCGCTCCGACTGATCGGTCAGCCAGCTTTCCATTCCCTCAACATCGTAGGGCAGGCAGGGTACTATCCGCCAGACATGGCGGGGGTCACGTGTTTGCTCAGACATGGCAGATCCTCCTTGATCGTTTTTCTGTACCTTTTTCACCCGCTCAGACGGGCTTTGCATCCTCCAGACACCGGCGCAGACGACGTATTTCGTCCTCGTAGGCGTCTTTCCCCTTCTCCGTGATGGCATAGGTACGTTTACGGCCCTCGACTTCGGTTTCACGGATGTACTTTTCCTTTTCAAATTTGCCAAGGATTGTATATAAAGTAGCCGGCCCCAGCACCACTCGGCCGCCGGAGCGCCGCTCCACGAAATCCGCTACGTCAATGCCGCACATCGGCCCCTGTGCAAAAGCCATGAGCACGTAAAACATGGACTCCGTGAGGATCTCCATCGCTTTCTTCGGCACGGTACTCAGCCCCTTTCCAATATCGTTTCATGATATCGTGTAATGATATTATATAACGATATCATCTGTTTGTCAACAGGCATTGTGTATTTTCTGTTGCAAACAGGTATCTTGTGTGTTACAATGAACGTAAAGCCTCCGTGTACGGACAATCTGGACTTGAAAGGATGAATGCAAGCATGAAACTGAAAGTTATGACCTTCAACATGCAGCACGGCTTGAACTACCTCAAGTACAAGAGCCTCCCCAAGGACGAGAAATATGACTGCATTGACATCGACCTGATGGCCGATGCCATCCGCAAGTGCGATCCCGACATCGTCGGCCTCAACGAAGTGCGCGGCCGCGGTGAGGATCCGCTGTATTTTGACGAAGCCGAGCAGATCGCGGCAAAGCTGGGCTATCACTGCTACTTCGGTCACGCCATCCGCTTCCCCGGTCACGGCCCCTACGGCAACGCAATCCTGTCCAAGTTCCCCATCATCCGCGCCGAGCGCATCCTGATCCCCGATCCGCCGGTGAAGGATGAGGACGCCTACTACGAAACCCGCTGCCTGATCAAGGCAGAGTTTGATGTCGCCGGCGGCCTGACCGTTTACGGCTGCCACTTCGGTCTTGCCAAAGCCGAGGCCCGCAACGCCGTGGCCACCCTCTGTCATGAGCTCGAGACCCAGGAAAAGCCCTGCGTATTCATGGGCGATCTGAACCTCCTGCCCGAGAGTGAGATCCTCGCCCCCGTCTACGAGCGTCTGCAGGATACCGCCGTCTGCTTCACCGAGCCCCAGCTCAGCTTCCCCTCCGACGCCCCCGACCGCAAGATCGACTACGTCTTTGTCAGCCGCGATGTGAAGGTTCTCGAGGCCGAGATCCCCGCCATCGTCGCCGCCGACCATCGTCCCCACACCGCTCTCATCGAGATCGGCGAGTAAGTTTACTCATAGCAGCCAACAGCCCCGTGACGCCAGGTCACGGGGCTGTTTTCCTGTATTTTACGACGGATCGCTGGTGTTCCATGGGGGATCGGTGATGATACCACCGCCGTATTCTTTATCCTGTTTGAGATGGAGGTTGGTGCCGACGATGGTGGCGGTGTAATAGGAGATGGGATAGGTGGATTTGTCGTAGCCGGAGCTTTTTGTACAGTCGATGTAGATTGTGCCATTGCCCAATCTGCCCTTTTCATCCGTATAAGAGAAACGGATGATACCGGCCTGCGCAAACAGGGGATTTGCCACACTGTCGGCGGCAATAGGTGACCAGTAAAGGATCGTCTGACCGTCGGCGGTGGTTTCAAAGCGTGCCTTGCCGCCGTCTGTAAAAAGCGAGAGATCGGAAATGTTCTTTTCAAAGACGAAGCGGAACTCGTTGGGCTTTGAACTGTAATACGGCTGATAGTTCCAGCTTGCACGCCCCATGGCGTATTCGGAGGCAAGGCTGTAGATGCTCCAGATATAGCGTCCCATCTGGGGATTTTCTTTCATTTCCACCAGCCAGAGCTGATGGTCGTCAGGGTGGATTACGTCCATGAGGAAATGTGTACCGTTCAAAGGATGATAATAAATTTGGTCGCAGCGGCTGTTGATATCGGCAAGAATGCTGCCCATCGCAGGCTCAAACAGCGCGTTCCATTCCTCGTCGGTGTAGGGAAACTCCTGCCATTCATTGCGTTCCGCCGGGATCACCTCGGCGGCATAAAAACGGTTGCGCGGCTCGATAACGAAGCTGTCATCTATCCAATAGTATCGGTAGCCCGAGTCTCCACCGAAGGGTGCAAAGGAGCTCAGAGAATTCATATACAGGCAGGCGTATGGGACATATGACGAGTAAAAATCTCCCGCAGACGGAGGTGTATCCTCCGCAGGGATGCTTCCATAGTGCGTGTGGGTTTTGAGCCAGTCGATGAACTTCTCATCAAAGTCGAACTCCATCGTCCAGCATTTCTTTATGCCGAGGTCATTATTCTTGTAGTGCAGGAGCGTCCGGTAATCGTCCTCGCCGAAGTGGCGCGGATCAAAGGAAAAGCCGCTGGTGTAGCGGTACTCGACGGTGTACACATCGCCCGCCGTTCCGTAGAGCACAATTTTCGTCTCACTCCCGTCCGTGATGTCGTCGATACCGGTATCCCGGTACGGCGTGCGCCGGTGGGAGTTGATGAGCTCTGTGAGGGCGTCCACGGCCTCTTCCGAGAGGATGAGACCGGTCTCCCACGCGCCGAGCCGGAGCTTTTCCCGGTCGATGCGCTGCTGGGGATTGGCAGCACAGGCAAATATCACAACCAGGCACACCACAACTGCTGTCACCGTGATCCAGACCGCGGGTTTCTTCCAGCTGAGGATGTTCCTGATGCGCTGCCGTACGCCGGTTTCCCCGAAGGCCAGGGGATTGAGGGTGAGAAAGCGGCGGCTGGCGGCAAGGGTGAGCAGCGTCCGGCTGTAGTCTGCGCGGACATCCTCTTCCATGGCCAGAACCCGCTCATCGCAGCTCATTTCCATATCCCGCCCCATCAGGATGTAGCCAAGCCAGACGAGGGGATTGAACCAGTGCAGCGTCAGGACAAGAAAGCTCACCGGGCGTATGATGTGGTCAAGCCGACGGATGTGGCAGCGTTCGTGGGCAAGCACGTAATGCAGCGCATCCTCCGACAGGCCGTAGGGAATGTAAATCCGTGGACGAAAGATACCCAGAATAAAGGGAGAGCGGACGTTTTCGCAAGCCCAGACGCCTTTTTCCTGCCGCGTAGCCTTTTTCATGCGATGCCGCAGAACCAATACGCTCACAATCGCCCAGAGAAGCAGGACTACAACGCCTGCGAGCCACAAAATGGAGCCGACGGCTGTCCAGATCTGCATGGGATTGGCGCTGTACATGGGTGTTGCCGCCGGGAGAGAGCTTGAAATAAAGGCATTGGCGGCGGGAATGCCCACGGTGATCTCGGGCTTTGCCATCATGCCGATATTCTCAGGGATGTACGCCATCCGGGTGGGTGTCACGCTCTGGGCGCGGGTCATATCAAAGCCCGGAAGGGAAAAGAGCGAGAAAAAGGATTCAAAACTGACCGGGCAGATCAGGCGGAATGCGGGAACCGCCCACAAAAGGAAGTTGAATCTGCGCGGTGCCCGGCGCAGCAGCAGGCGGATGAGCAGCACGGCAAGAATCACGTAGGAGCCGGTGATGCTCATGTTCAGTATCTGCAGGAATACGCTTTCCATGAATAACCTCCTTTACCGGCGATGCTCGTCGATGAGGCGTTTGAGCTCCGCCGCCTCTTCGTCAGAGATGGTCTTACCGCCCAGGAATGCCGCGAGAAACCCCGGCAGGGAACCTGCAAAGGCGCGCTCGACGATGCGCTCGCTCTCGTACGCCCGCACCCGCTCTCTGGGAATCAGCGCCCGCACAACCGTATCGCGGTTCTCGGCAAACCCTTTCTCGCACATTTTCTTCAGCGTCGTATACGTGGTGGACTTCTTCCAGCCGAGGATCTCCGAGCACAGGCTCACAAGTTCCCCCGAGCCCAGAGGTTCGTGATCCCAGATCACATTCATAAATCGATAGTCGCTTTCACAGAGCTTGAGCTCTTCCATGGCAATATCCTCCTGTGCATTTTGGTCGGTAGTTACCAACCTGTATTTAGTCTATAACCATAGACCAGATTTGTCAAGAGGTATTTTTGTAAATGATCTGTGTACAGGATAATCCCCCGAAAAAAAATTATTGACAAACAATAATTCATGTGATATCATCAAAACACAGATTATCGAAAAACAATAATTTGAGGTGGCGTCCATGAAATTCAACCGCAATCTGTTTTTGCTGGCACTTGCCGCAGTGCTGCTCAGCCTCCTGTATATTTCGCAGGACATGGGGCTTGGCATTGTGACTGCGGTGACGGCATTTCCCTTTGAGCCGCTGGCACGGCTGGGTACACTGGGTACTCCCGGCAGTGCATTTGCCTGGCTGCTGACGGCGGCACTCACGCTCATCCCCCTGATTCCGGTGATGCGCCGGGGCTTTGCAAAGCCCTGGCGGCGCGAGAGCATCGTGCTGTGCGTACTGGCAGCACTGATCCCGGCGGCTGTCTGGTGTATGGCAAACCCGGCACTGCTTGCCAACGCCCTGCCGGTATACGATCCCGAAATGCAGCCGGTGCTGCACGCCGTCCTCGGCGGCACGGTCTGGTCGTTTGCCGTGGTGTGGCTGGTATTTTACCTGCTGCGTCTGCTTACAAGCGGTGGAAGAAAGCAGATATTTGACTGTCTGCGGGTGATTCTCTATGTCATATGCCTGCTCTTCGGCACGGCGGTGATGATCACCCTGTTCCTGACCATCGTGCACGGCAAGGAGGCAGCCGCGCTTCCTGCGGATCTGCCGATGGCGATCCTGCGTGCCGTTGCGGCGGCGGTGCCCAATATCCTCAACGGAGCAATCGCACTGGTCGCGGTTGATGTGCTCGACGCGCTGGCGGTCAAAGAAGGTGCCGTCAGTGACGAAGCCGAGGCTGCGGCATTCATCGAGGACTTGGCACAGCAGAAATCGGTGCGCGGCAAGTCCGACCTGATCGATGCAAAGCTTGCCCAGCTGATCGCGCTGTGCAAAAATAACCTCATCCTGACCACCTGCCTGACCGCGGGCCTCAATCTCCTGCAGCTCCTCCTCTCTCCCTATCTCAGCGATCTGCAGACCCGCCTTGAGCTGCCGGTAATGGGTCTTGCCTTCACCGCTGCCGTGTTCATCGTCGCCCGGCTGATCACGGAAAACCGTCGTCTCTCGGATGAGAACGACCTGTTCATCTGAGGTGATCCCATGGCAATCGAAGTACATCTGGAAGAGGTGCTCAAAAGCCGCGGCATGACCTCCAAGGAGCTGTGCGCGCTGGTGGGCATCACGGAGGCCAATCTCTCCATCCTGCGTTCGGGCAAGGCGCGCGGCATCCGCTTCGGCACGATCAACCGCATCTGCTACTACTTAAACTGCGACGTGGGAGACATTTTGAAATTCGACGGTCATCTGGAGGACGAAGATGAAGACTAGAAGCATTGCTATTATCTGCGCGATTGTGCTGATCGGCGCATTCTGCCTCGGTTTTGCCCTGCCGCTGGCAAATCCCGCCTTTGATGAAACACAGATCCGTTCAAAAAGCGGTGATCTGGTGGTGGGTTATCTGCTTACCCGGGAGCATCTGGACTTATACGATCACGACGCATGGCTTGAGGACAACATCGACGATATCATCGCCGGAAAGTATGAAAACCCCACGTTTGACCCGGATGATCTGACCTTTTCGGGGATGAACTCCCCCTACGCAGGCCGTTTGTACGCCGAGCTGCGGGAGAAAACCCTTACAAACGACGACGGCGAGACCGTCACCACCCATGAGTACGTATTCCCCGGCGTAGACGGCATCTCCTTCTTCACGGCATATGTCGAAGACGGCGAAGGCTCGTATTTCACCTCCATCACTGATGACGGAGTGACCGACGGCAAGACGGCGCTCCACCAGATCGACGACGGTGAGGAACGCAAGCTCGAGCGCACGCTCGAGGGAACGCTTTACGTCACCGTTTCCCAGGGCGATACGTCCCCGGAGAGCACTGCAGCTGAAGATATCCCCGGCGCGCCGGTACGCATCGATCCCGACGATACCTGCACCGTCTACTTCAATCCCGTCTGTCAGGCAGCCGACGGTTCCGTCTATGTCACCACCGGCTCCGGCTATTCCTGGGCCAATTCCATGGCCACCGGGAGCCTCTACACGCAGACAATCAACGGCGAGAGCGTGCAGACCGTAAACGGTGAGCGCACCGTCCGCAAGTGTGAGATCACCATACATGTCGCGCTCATGGAGCCGCCCCTCTCCTATCAGATCACCGAGATGAGCGCTGACAATCAGGTCCTTTCTGCCAGGGAATATGCCCCCGGCACGCTGCCGGAGGAGCTGGTTCCCGGTGCAGATACGGCGTATCTGCTGCTGGAAACCCGGTATCTCGCCGATGACGGAACGGAGCGCACCGAGCGGGAGATCATCAACCACGGTGAGGAAAACCTGTCGGCGTTTGCTGCCCGCGAGGACGGCATCTGCGTGAAGAGCACGACAAGACTCCTGTGGGAGTGATCCGGCAACCCCTGCATTTCACACCTATCCTGATTCCCCTTTTCTCCGGATACCGTCAGTTAACCATTGCGAATGCACCTCCTGTATGGTATACTCCGTACAGGAGGTGCATTTCATGATTACCGAATCCGAACTGATCCAACAGATCCGTGCCCTCGGCGTGCTTCCCGATGACACGATCACAATTCATATTTCCCTCAAAGCCCTCGGCGAAATCGACACATCCGAAAAGACCGGTGCCGAGGTAGTCATCGACGCTCTGCGCGCCTGTGTACCGGACGGTCTGCTTCTCATCCCCGCTCACACCTACTCAAACGTCCGCCAGGTGCCGGTCTTTGATGTGCGCCGCACCATCCCCTGCATCGGTATCGTACCGCGCATTGCCATGGAAATGGCAAACGCCGCCTACGACCGTGGAGACCGCACCATCATGCGCTCCCTGCATCCGGCGCATTCGGTTGTAGCCTTCGGCAAAAATGCGGAGGAATACATCCGCGACGATGCCCGTGCCTGTTCTCCCATGCCGGAATCCGGCAGCTACCGCAAGCTCAAAACCCATCATGCAAAAATCCTGCTCATCGGCGTGGACTTCGACAAAAACACTTTCTTCCACTCCATCGACGAGTACATGAATCCCGATGCTCTGAGCAAGCCCTACCCCGTCACCGCCATCGACTATGAAGGAAACGAAACCCTGCGTACCGTGCGCAACTGCGGCCATCCTGCCGCCGGGTATACCAGATACCGTGAGCTGCTGGAGTCCGCCGGCGCCGTCTGGCACGGAAAGCTTGGACAGGCAGATGTCATCGTCTGCGATGCCGCTCTCTGCTTTGATACCATCGCCGAAGTCTGGGATTCTCTCAACACCTGCCGCCGTCATCCAAACTGACAGAAAACGCCGTCCCGATTAAAACCGGGACGGCGTTGATGGTTTTCTATGGTTTTTTAACGCTTAGCCTTCGATAACCTTGCGGACAGCACCGTTGCCTTCGAACATAGCGGTGGCCAGAGCGCACAGCTCGTCGTAGACCTTGGGCTCGGTGGTCAGATCCTTACCCATAACCTGGGCATTGGTCAGGATGGGAGCAAAAGCGGTCTTGACATCGACGCCTTCACGGGCAGCCTTGCCGCAGGCGATGAGGGTATCCTTGATCGGGTCATCCTCGAGGGTATACTCGACACCGGCGTCGTCGATACCGGCGCAGTAGCGCAGGAAACCGGCAACGGGCTTGAGGATCACGCTGAGCTTGCAGGGGCAGACGCCCTTCTCAAGGCCTTCCCAGTAGGTGTCCATCAGACGGGGCACGATCTTGGTGGAGACGTTGAGGGCGATACGCATGGGATCGTCGGGGATGTTGGGGTTGTTGAGACGCTTGAAGGTATCGGCGATGAAGTCACCCACGTCGATGCTGGCGGGCTTCTCGATGATGGACTGGACGAGCTCGGTGATCTTGGTGATGATCTCCACGATCTTGGGCTCCTGCATGCCGCGATAGACACCGTAGGCGCCGCGGCAGCCCAGCAGCACGCCGAGGCTGGCGATGGTGGTATGGCTCATGTTGAGGATACGCAGCTTCATGTCCTCGTACTTCTTGACGTCGGCGAAGTTGGGGCACATGAACACGCCGGGAGCCTTGTCAAAGGCAGGACGGCCGCCGGGGAACACATCTTCGATGGCCCAGTAACGGTTCTCTTCGGTGACGATGACGGCGGAATCCACATCCAGTTCTTCCATACGGGCCTTGACGGCGTCGTCGGGAGAAACGGCGATACGGTCGACCATGGTGTTGGGGAAGCCAACCTGGGCAGGATCGCTCAGATAAGCCAGGAAGCCCTTGGGAGCAAAGCCCTTCTCTTCCCAGGCACGAGCCATGGTGCGCAGGACGGCACCGGTGAAGAAGCCGTTCTTGGAGAAGTTGGTGCAGGAAACAAAGGCAAACTTCAGACCGGCGTTGAAGCGCTCGAGGGCGAAACGGGTCCACTTACCGGGGTCGGAAGTGTAGGTGCCGTTCTCCATGTCGGCGATGACCTTGGGAGCGGTGGGAGTGGCGAACTCGCCGCCGGAGTAGGTCATACCGTAGACGATCTCGGGGGCATTGATGGTGGCAAACTGGACCTTGGGATCACGGGCGTAGGCCAGCAGCTCCTGCCAGTCTTCGCTCTCGGTGGTCTCTTCCAGGAACAGCGCACGGGTGATGGCGCCCTGGATCTTGGGCAGCGCCGCGCCCTTCTCGTTGCCGTAGATGATCTGGGTAACGAGCATGTCGGAAGCCTGGAGGCTCTCATAATAGCCGCGGGAGAAGGTCTCGACACCGGCGATGGTACCGGCAGCATTACCGGAATCCAGCAGATCCTGCATGATATCGGCGAAGTGGCCGAAGCCCATGCGGCCCATGGAGAAGCAGATGGCGGTCACCGGCAGAGCGGTGCGGTCATACTTGGGAAGCTGGGCACCCTTGCCCTCCCAGAAGCTCTTGTCGGACAGCAGGGCCTGATTCAACTTTTGCATGTAAGACAACTCCTTTGTGGGTAATAATAGGTATTCTTATTTTACCATGTTCCTTCGGAAATTACAAGGGGAAATTCACGCCGGTCAGCCGGTTTCCGGCCTTAAAAAGCACGTTTTTACAGTCAAACAGTGAATGAACCCATGTAATGTATCAAATTTGCGCCGCAAAGCGGCAAAACCGCATCACATACCGAATCGCTTGCGCAGCCAGCGCTCCGCTGCGGGAATCCACTGGGCACAGGCATCGCGTCCGGGACGATCCGTACCGTGATACAGACACATGGCATAGCCGTGCCAGCCGTCTTCGCTGATATGCATCTCAAACGGAACGCCGCATTCGGCAAGCCGCTGTGCGTAGTTGACAGAATGCAGAACACTGACCGTCTGATCGCTGTAAGAATGACTCAGGAACGTCGGCGGCACATTTTCGGTCACGTGCAGATTGGGGCTTGCCCGCAGATAGTCCTCATCGGTCGGCACGCCGTCGTTTTCCACGCCCAGCATGACCCGCTTCCACGTGGGACGCCGATCCTCCCGGGCATGTTCCATGAGCAAACGCATATCCAGCGCCGGATAAATCAGCAGGCAGGTATTGGGGGCAATCTGTTCACTTTCAAGGCCGGTTTCAGCAAGAAATGCTGTGTCATGGGCATGAACAGAAAGATTTGCGCACAGATGAGCGCCTGCCGAGAAGCCGATCACGGCGATTTTCTCCGCATCCACGTGCCATTCTCCGGCATTGGCGCGAATGTGCGCCATTGTGCGGGCAATTTCTCTGAGAGCCAGAGACACCGAGTCGGTTTCGCCGATGGTATAGTAGAGGATAAACACCTGATAGCCCAGAGCGTACCAGTGCATCGCCACCGGCTCCCCCTCATGTGCCGCGTGAGCGGTATAACCGCCGCCGGGGCACACCAGCATTGTCGGGCGAACGGTCTCATCTTCATGCAGATATGCCGCCAGACGCACTTTGGTGCCGTCCGGCATGGTTTCAAATAATTTCATGGCAACCGCTCCTTTTCATTGACATCATTCACAAAACAAGCTTATAATAAAGGTATTGACACAAACAACGAGGAGGACTCCCCTATGCTTGCAATCACCAATGCAACGCTCATACTGCCGGATCGCGTGCTCAGCGACGGCATGGTTTTAACGGATAACGGACGTATCCTCTACGCAGGTCACCCCCGCGCAATCCCGGAAGGTGCGCAGGTGATTGACGCGGGCGGACTCAATGTCGGCCCCGGCTTTATCGACGTGCACTGTCACGCCTCCAACATCCGCTGCGGCGTGGATCCGGCGGTCTATGCCACCGAACATCTGCGTCACGGCTCCACCTCGGTTCTGGCAACCCTGAGTTACGGTACCGAGCGTGCAGAACGTCTTGTTCAGGCGCACCGCATCCGTGAAGCCATGAAGGAGTATCCCTCCATCCTCGGCATCTTCTCCGAAGGCCCCTTCAAGAATCCCAATTTCGGGGCAAAGGCGCAGTTCTTCACCGACCCCACCATTGAAAACGCCACCGATCTGCTGGACGCCTGCGGCGACGCGCTGCGCATGATTATGGTCTCCCCCGATGCCGAAAATGCCGAGCCGATCCTCGCGCTCATCCGGGAACGCGGCATCATTCTGGCCACCGGCCACGGCAGCAGCAGCCGTGAGCAGTATGCAATGCTCAAACGCTACGGTCTGCGCACTGCCACGCATCACTACTGCGCCTCCGGCGATTATACCCATCGCGGCGGTGTGCGCACGATCGGACTGGACGAGTTTGTCGATCTGGACGATGATGTCTACGCCGAGATCATCCCCGACAACGACGGCCGTCACGTAAAGCCCGAGTACATCCGTCTCTGCCTGCGCTGCAAGGGCTGGCAGAAGGTTCTCATCGTCACCGACGCAACCGCGATGATCGAGCATCCCATTGCCCGTCCCGACGGCAGATTCTCCTTCCTGCCCCACGATCCCGACGAGGTGGATGTGAAATTCACCGAAAGCGGCGGTCTTTCCGGCAGCAAGCTGACCATGGACAAGGCCTGCTTCAATATGAAGCGGCACAGCGGTCTGCCTACTGAGATCGTCTGGCGCATGGCCTCCGAGGTTCCGGCGAAGATGCTGGGACTCTGCGGCAAAATCGGTGCGCTGATGGAAGGCGCCGATGCCGATATCGTCATCGCAGACGACAATTTCAACGTCTCCCGCGTTATCTCCAAGGGAAGGCCCGTCTAAAAACACTCAATAGCGTCAAAAGAGAGGAAGTCCCGTGACTCCCTCTCTTTTTTCATGTCAAATTGCGATTATTCGGCAACACCGGCGCAGATGATATCGTTATACTCTCTGAAGAACCACTCAGCGTTGGTGAAGGACTGCAGAGTGATGCGGTCATCCACGAATGCAAAGTTCATCTTGATCGTTCCCAGATAGTCATCGGTGGCGTAGATGTAGATGAGCAGCCCCTGCTCGCCTACCCAGCCGGCGCTGGCATGGCACTCATAGCCACGGCCTGCGGGAGTACCGATGCGCTTGCCGTAGTAATGCGTCTCGGGGAACACGCCCTTGACCTGATGGCCGAAGCCGAAACGGATGGCATGAACGCCGGTTTCGTTTTCGTATTCCATCGTGCCTTCATCGCCCTCGAAGTTGAAGCGGACCCACTTGAGAGGCTTTTTGCCATTGGGATCCATGCGATAGGTCTTACCAGAGACAATACCAGCCAGAGGAGACTCATGCTTGCCGACGCAGCAGAGCAGTTCCTGATCGGCAGTGGCATCCAGCAGCGCCTGATGGCCTGCGGGATCCTCGGGTAGGCTCTCGTTTTCGTTCAGGCAAGGCAGAATCTCGGCATACAGGGCATCATAGATGTTGCCGCAGCCGGCGGGAACCGCCTGGGTATCGCCGGTAGTGATGCAGATGAAGTCCTGATCCGGGAAGGCAATGGCCAACTGGCTGCCCATACCGCGGCAGGACCAGCCGTAGCGATGACGCCAGAACTGGTAGCCGTAGCCAAAGGTATGCTCGGCGGAGCCGGCAGTGAAGCTGTTGTCGATCTGGCGGGAAACGGCAGCGCGGGCATAATCCTCGGGGACAATCTGCTTACCGTTGAGCTTACCGCCGTTTAAGAACACCAGTGCAAACTTCATCAGGTCGCGGGGGGTGCATTCCACGCCGGAGCCGCCCCACTCATGGCCGCAGGGAGTCTCGACACACCAGATATCGGTGTTCATACCGGCGGGCTCGAAGAAACGGTCACGCAGGTACTCGGTGAACTCCACGCCGGTGACACGCTTGATGATGATGCTGAGCATGACGGTGGCGGTGGTATCGTAGGAAAAGATCTTGCCGGGCAGATGGGAGGGCTCGGCATCGAAGAAGGACTTGGCCCAATCCTGGCACTGATCGCTATAGGTGCAGTGACCGTAAAGGAAGGGGGTTGCCATCATGAGCATATCGCGGATGGTGGCGCAGGCAACGTAGGGATGCATATTCTTGGGCGCAAGATCGGGGAAGAAGCTGGCGACGGTGTCGTCCAGGCTGATCTTACCCTCACCGGCAAGGATACCAATCGCAGCGGAGACAAAGCTCTTGCTGGTGGAATACATGCGGTGCTTGCGATCCTTATCAAAGGGCTTCCAATAGGTTTCAAAAACGAGTTTGCCATGGCGCAGCATCAGAATGCTGTGCATGGGCAGGCGCTTTTCCTCGAGCCTGTTCAGAAATTTCTGAATCGCAGCCGACGGAATGCCCACACTTTCGGGAGTTGCAACGGGCAATTCATAACGACTCATGTAATTATCTCCTTATTGGGCTGTGCCTGTGGCAAAGCCCTGATATTCCTGGAAGAACCACTCCGCGTTCTTGGTGGCGTAGGCCGTAACGGTATCGCCATCGAAGGCAAAATTGATGCGCAGGGTTCCGATAAAGTAATCTGTGGCATAAACGGTCAGCTTCAGATTATCATCTCTGATCCAACCGGCGCTGGTATGGATTTCATAACCCCGTCCCAGAGGTTCGCCGATCTTTTTGCCGTAATAATGGGTTTCGGGGAATACACCCTCCACCTGATGGCCGAGGCCGAAGCGAATAGCGTGAACGCCGGTGGCATTTTCATACTCCCAGACACCTTCGTCGCCTTCAAAGCGGAAACGCATCCACTTCAGCTGCATTTTATTTTCATCCATCCGGTAGGTTCTGCCATTGACGGCATCGGCAAAGGATGAGGTTTTTTCACCCTCAGTGCAGATGAGCTCGCGGCAGACTTTCCCGGTATAAGCCTGCAGTGCTGCAGCAGCTTCCGCATCCTCGGGCAGAGCGGCGTCTTTCTGCAGATACGGCAGCAGCTCTTCATAGGCCGACTCGAAAATGATCCGGTCGCCGCCGGAGAGTGCCTGGGTATCGGCGGTGGTGACGAGGATAAAGTCATACGCCGGGAAAGCGATGGCCAGCTGGCTGCCCATACCGCGGCAGGACCAGCCGTACTGATGGCGCCAGAACTTATAGCCGTATCCCCACTCCTCCGTGTGATTGGAAGCGGTCATGGAGTTATCGATGAGAGGTGATACCGCATCACGGGCATACCCGGCAGGCACAATCTGCTTGCCGTTGAAGAAGCCCTCGCCCATGTACACCATCGCAAACTTCATCAGATCGCGGGAGGTGCAGTGCAGGGCTGAGCCGCCCCAGTCATGACCACAGGGGGACTTGATGGTCCAGATGTCGGTGTTCATGCCGGCGGGCTCAAAGAAACGCGTCCGCAGATAATCGGTGAATTCCTCACCGGAGACACGCTTGACGATCATGCAGAGCATAACAGTCGAGAGGGTATTATACAGGAAAAGCTTGCCGGGCTTGTGATCCGCCTTCGTCTGGAAGAAGCGCAGAGTCCAGTCAGGGTCCTGATCGGAATAGGCATAGGCATCCCTGGCAAAGGGCTGTGCCATCATCAGCAGATCACGCACGGTGGTTTCGGCGGTATAGGGACTCAGGTCCTCGGTGATATACTCCGGGAAAAAGCTGACAGCCTTATCATCCAGCGAAAGCTTACCCTCTCCTGCCAGCATACCGATGGCTGTGGAAACAAAGCTCTTGCTGGTGGAATACATGCGGTGCTTGCGATCCTGATCGTAGGGCTTCCAGTAAGTCTCAAAAAGCATCTTTCCGTGCCGCTGCATCAGCACGCTGTGCATGGGCAGGCGCTTTTCTTCCAGCTTTTCAAGAAATCTCTGAACCGCCGACGAGGGAATGCCCACACTTTCGGGCGTGCATACAGGCAATTCATAACGACTCATATGCTGTCTCCTTACTCGGCAATGCCGGAAGCAAAGCCGTCGCTGTATTCATTGAAGAACCATTCGGCGCACTTCACGGAAAGAAGCGTCACGCGGTTTTCCTCGAATGCGAAGTTGAGTCTGAGGGAGCCGAAATAGTCGTCAATTACATGGCACCAGACAAGCAGGCCCTTATCCCCCACCCAACCGGCGCTGGTACAGATATCGTAGCCGTGATCGGGCGGCGTACCGATGGTTTTGCCGAAATAATGGCGTTCGGGATTACCCTTACTGACCATACAATCCGGGAATTCCCCGCTGACCTGATGGCCGAAGCCAAAGCGGATGGCGTGAACGCCGGTATCGTTTTCATATTCCCAGACGCCTTCATCCCCTTCAAAGGTAAAGCGCATCCAGGAGATATTCATGGTATTATCGTACATCTTATAGGTCTTGCCGGAGACCATGGCTGCAAGCGGGGACTCTTTTTCACCCTTGCAGCAGAGGATTTCCCGGTCAGACACGGCGTCCAGCAGCGCCTGATGGGCCGCGGGATCTTCCGGCAGAGAGGAACCTGCCTCAAGGTACGGCAGAATCTCCAGGCTGAGCGACTCAATGATTTTGAGCGCAGCGGAGGGATAGCCCTGGGTATCGGCGGTGGTGACGCAGATGAAATCCTGCTCCGGGAAGGCGATGGCAAGCTGGCTGCCCATGCCGGAGGTAAACCAGCCGTGGCGATGACGCCAGAACTGGTAGCCGTAGCCGAAAGCCTTTTCGGGATTGGTGGCCCGGAAGCTGTTGTCAACGAGCTTGGAAACCGCGTCGCGGGCATAATCGGCAGGCACGATCTGCTTGCCGTTGAGCTTACCTTCATTGAGGAACACCAGCGCGAACTTCATCAGGTCGCGGGGCGTACACATGACGCCGGAGCCGCCCCAATCATGGCCGCAGGGAGACTGAATGCACCAGATATCGGTATTCATGCCCGCAGGCTCAAAGAAGCGGTCTCTGAGGTACTCGGTCAGATCCTGACCGGTGACACGCTTGATGATATTGCACATCATGTCGGGCGCACTGGTGTTATAGGAGAAAATCTGACCGGGGCGATGGGTAGGTTTATCGTTGAAGACGGAATCGGCCCAATCCGGATCATACCACTTATAGGAGGTACCGTTGGTGGGCATGGTCATCTTCAGCATATGACGGATGGTTGTTTCGGCAATCCAGGGATGCACATTTTCCGGCACCTTATCGGGGAAAAACTTGATCATCGGATCATCAAGGCTGATTTTTCCCTCACCGGCCAGAATACCGATGGCAGCAGAGGTAAAACTCTTGCTGGTGGAGTACATGCGGTGCTTACGATCCTTATCAAAGGGCTTCCAGTAGTTTTCAAAGACCATTTTGCCGCCGCGCTGCATCAGAACACTGTGCATCGGGAGACGTTTCTCTTCCAGACGGTTCAGGAATCTCTGAATCGCCGCCGACGGGATGCCAACGCTTTCCGGCGTCGAGACCGGCAGTTCAAAACGACTCATGCAGCGTCCTCCCTACTTATGCGCAGGTACCGGAAGCAAAGCCGATATACTTATGGAAGAAATTCTCGGCATTCTTGGTGCACAGCAGCGTGACCGTATCGCCGTCGAAGGTGAACTGCATATGGAGATTACCCATGCAGACGTCGGTGGCATAGCAGGTCAGGCGAATAGAAGCAGGCTCAACCCAGGCAGCGGTGCTGTGGCACTCAAGGCCGCGATTTTCGGGGGTGCCGATCTTTCTGGCTTCGTAATGGGTTTCGGGGAAGGTATCCTCAACATAGCAGCACAGGCCGTAGTTGAGCTCCTGAACGCCGTTTTCATTGACCCAGGTGAGCTTGACCTGCTCGCCCTCGAAGTCAAACTTCACGCTCTCGATGCCCATCACGTTCTCGGAGAGCTTATAAGTCTTGCCGGTAACGGCAGACTCGATATCGGAGTGGGCTTCGCCCACGAGCAGAGGCATATCCTTGGTCTCGGAGTACGCCAGCAGCTCCTTATAACCCGCCTCATTTTCAGGCAGGGAATCATACTTCTCAAGATACGGGAACAGCTCATCAAAGATCGCATCGTAGATATCCTCGATGGCGGTGCTGTAGCCCTGGGTATCGGCGGTGGTGATGACAATCAGACGCTGCTCGGGGAACACCAGCGCGTTCTGGCTGCCCATGCCCAGCATGGCCCAGCCGTTATGGGGCGCCTGCCAGAACTGGTAACCGTAGCCCTGCTGTTCGCACATGGTGGAATTGCGCACGGTGTTGTCGATCTGCCAGGAGGTAGCGGCGCGGATGTAATCCTCGGGGATGAGCTGCTGGCCGTTATAGGATCCGCCGTTGGCGCAGACCACGGCAAACTTCGCCAGGTCACGGGGAGTAGCCTGGATACCGGAGCCGCCCCAATCATGACCGCAGGGCGTCTGGACACACCAGATATCCTCGCTCATACCGGCAGGACGGAACAGACGGTCACGCAGGAAGTCGCACAACTCCATGCCGGACACGCGCTTGATGAGCACGTCCAGCGTAGTGGTGGCAGCGGTATCGTAAGAGAACACATGACCGCCCCAGTGATCGGAGGGGAACGCGATAAAGTCGCGGGCCCAGTCGGTGGTCTCAAAGGAATAGGCATTGCGGTAGTTACAGGTGCTCATCATCAGCAGGTCGCGGATGGTGGTATCAGCCATGTAACGGTTGACGGGCTCGGTAGCCATGTCGGGGAAATACTTGACGATGGGGTCATTCAGAGCAATCTTACCGTCGCCGATGAGCATACCGATGGCAGCGGAGGTAAAGCTCTTGGAAACAGAGTACATACGATGCTTGCGCTCGGCGTTGAAGGGCTTCCAGTAGGTTTCGGAGAAGATTTTGCCGTCACGCAGCAGCAGCACGCTGTGCATGGGGAAGCGTTTGGTTTCGGTCAGGCGCTTGAGGAAGCGCTCGACGGCCGCAGAAGGCACGCCGACGCTTTCGGGCGTTACGGTCTGGAACTGATGACGATCAGCCATGGTGATACTCTCCTTCTTATCAGTTGACGCCGATGCTGTCGAGCACCGCGCACAGGGCATTATACTGGGCAGTGTAGGCGGACACGCCGTCTTCGTAGGCATCCTGAACCAGAGTCTCGGCGACGGTGGCTTCCAGGTTCTTCAGGCTCTCAAAGGTACGCAGATGGGGCTCCATGGTCAGGAAGCCGTCGTAGCCGCGAGCCTTGAGGTCGGCAAGGATCTTCGGGATCTGGCCGTCACCGGTGGCGCAGAGCACGTTGCGGTGGTCAGACTTACGGGCATCCTTGACGTGCACGTAGGCGATATAATCCTTCACGAGCTCATAGCACTCAACAGGATCCTCGTCACACTGGACGTAGTTTGCAAAGTCATAGGCAGCCGCCATGGTGGTGCCTTCGAAAGCCTTATACAGCTCCAGGCAGCGTGCGCCGGTATCGCCGTAGATACCCTTTTCGTTTTCATGCATGGCAATGACGCCGTAGCGGTCGCAGATCTCGACAAAGCGGCGCATCTTGGCGACGACGGTATCAAAATAGGGCGCGGGATCCTCATCCTTGGGCATATAGAAGCTGAAGAGACGGATGTACCTGGCGCCCACGACGTTTGCGATCTTACACAGCTCTTCCAGCTGCACCAGCTGCTTTTCAAAGGCTTCCTCATCATTGACCGGCACCTTACCGATGGGAGAACCGATGGACGAAACCTTCAGGCCATACTCATCGAGCTTGGGCTTGATGTAATTGACGGCCTCAGCCTCGGTATAGTCGGCGATGGAGCGGCCATCAAGAGCACGCAGGCACAGATACTCCATGCCCAGCTTCTTCACAGTTTCAACCTGCGTCAGAAAATCCTTGCTCGCCTCATCGGCAAAGCCGGAGATCATACACTTTCTCATATCAATTCCTCCTTTAAATTAGCCCGTCGGGCAGACACACACTACCTATATTAAACCAGAATTTTCTGTCAGTGTCAACAGCTTTTCCATGCCGCTTCTGCGAACTCTTCGTACAAAAAAGCAAACAGGACGTATTTCCTGCTACAATACGTCCTGTTTATCATTCATTTTTGTCTATTCACTCAGGAGGCAATAACCTGGAACCAGAACTCGGCGTAGGTATCGGTAAACTCGCCCAGATCCTCGTAGACCTCGCACAGCTCAAAGATGCTGTCATCGGGATACTGACGCTGATCGTTCCGGATTTCATCGGGGAGGTTCTCATAAACCTCGCGCTGAGGCGTGGAATAGTTGATGTAGGCACGGTTCATCTCCGCAATATCGGTGCGGCACATGAAGTTGATGAACTGTTCCGCAGCTTCCTTGTTGGTGCTGGACTTGAGGATACACATACTGTCAAACCAGATGTTGGAGCCTTCCTTGGGCACCACATAGTCCAGATTCTCATTGGAATCCATAACAGTGATGGCATCACCGGAGTACATAACAGCCATGATGGCCTCACCCGCAATCATGTTGTCCTTCATCTGGTCACCGGCGTAGTTGAGAACCAGAGGCTTCTGCTCCATGAGCTTGTCACGGGCGGCGGTGAGCTCATCCATATTGGTAGAGTTCATCGAATAGCCCAGAAGCTTGAGAGACAGGCCCATGGAGTCACGCATGGAGTCCCACATCAGGATTTCGCCCTTATACTGGGGATCCCACAGGTCTTCCCAGCTGTCGATGGGCTCGGACACACGGGTGGCATCATAAACGATACCCAGCGTACCCCACATATAGGGAACGGAGTACTTGTTGCCGGGATCATAGGACTGATCCTTATACTTATCGTCGATGAGCGCCATGTTGGGCACGTTATCGTAGTTGATCTCTGCCAGCAGATCCTCATTGATCATCTTCTCGATGATATACTCAGAGGGGAAGATCACGTCGATCTTGGAAGAACCGCCGGAAGTGATCTTGGTGTACATATCCTCATTCTGCTCATAGGTGTCATAGACCACCTTGATGCCCGTTTCTTCGGTAAACATATCCAGTACATCTTCCGCGATATAGTCACCCCAGTTATAGACGTACAACGTCGTCACATCGGAGTTACCGCCGCAGCCGGACAGTACCAGAGTCATCACCATCACACACACAAGTGCAAACGAAACAAGCTTTTTCAACCCTAACATCACAAACCTTTCTTTTTGGATTACAATACGGGGTTAAATCCCCCGTTCAGAGCTGCTCAGCGGGCAGACGATCTGGCACGTACCGAAACCGGACGGTTCTCCGCGCCCTTTTTATCCTTGCCGCCGCGCAGATTGATAACCAGCAGCAGCGCAAGAACCACCAGGAACATGATCGCGGACAGCGCGTTGATTTCAGGCTTGATGCCGCGGCGGGCCATGGAGTAAATCTCGATAGCCAGCGTCGAAACGCCCGAACCCGTGGTGAAGAAGGAGATCACAAAGTCGTCGATACTCATCGTGAAGGCAAGCAGGAAGCCTGTCACGATACCGGGGCTGATCTCCGGCAGCACCACTTTAAAGAACGCCAGTACAGGCGGAGCTCCCAGATCCTGTGCCGCTTCATACAGATGGGGATCCAGCTGACGAAGCTTTGGCATGATCGACAGAATTACATACGGGATATTAAACGTCACGTGGGCAAGCAGCAGCGAAACGTAGCCCAGTTCAATCCCCATCAGAGAGAAGATCAGCAGCAGCGAGACACCGGTGACGATATCCGCGTTGAGCATGGGCAGGTAGGTAATATTCATCAGCCACTTGCGGGGACCTTTGCGCAGATTTGCGATACCGACCGCCGCCGCTGTGCCGATGATCAGTGCGATGATACTGGACAGCAGGGCAATGGTCAGCGTGGTGATCAGCGCCTCCATGATATCGGAGTTTGAAAACAGCTCGCGATACCACTTCAGTGTGAAGCCGCCCCACTTGGCGCGGGACTTCTCCGCATTGAAGGAGTAGACGATCATCACAACGATCGGCGCGTACAAAAACAGGAAAATCAGTACGCTGTAAGCGTAAGAGAGACGTTTCCACAATTTCATAGCAAAGTCCCTCCCGCACTTTCTTCCTTATCACCGGGGGTGATGTTCATGGCGATGAGAATGAGCACCATAATGATCACGCTCATGGCTGAACCGAAGCCCCAGTTGCCGGTGACCTTGAACTGCTTTTCAATCAGGTCACCGATGAGGGTATTCTGACCGCCGCCGAGGAGCTTGGAGATAACGAAGGTGGTAACGGCGGGCATGAAGGTCATAGTGATGCCGGAGGCCACGCCGCCAAGGCTCAAGGGGAAGATGACGCGGGTAAATACCCGGTAAGGCGGTGCGCCCAGATCCTGTGCGGCTTCCACAACGCTCTTATCGATCTTGATGAGGACGTTATAGATGGGCAGAATCATAAACGGCAGGAAGTTATAGACGTTACCCAGCACAACGGCCCACTGGGTATACATGATATCCAGAGAAGGCAGGCTCAGCGCCTCGAGCAGCCGGTTGATAAGACCGGTTTTTTCAAGCAGAGACATCCAGGAATAGGTTCTCAGCAGGAAGTTCATCCACATGGGCAGGATGAACAGAACCGAGACCACACCGCGCACGCGTGGCGAGAGCTGGGAGAGTATATACGCCATGGGATAGCCCAAAAGCAGGCAGATAATGGTACTGATGATGGCCAGATAAATCGAGCGCCAGAGCACCTGCATGTACATGGGATTTGCGAAATCGAAGAACCTGACGAAGTTCTCCATGGTAAAATCGATACCGTTCTGGGGATCGGTACAGAAGCTGTAGAGCACGATGAGCAGCAGCGGCGCCGCGATGAAGATGACGGCGTAGACTGCGTAAGGAAGTGCCAGCCACTGGCTCTTTTTGTTATTCATGCTCCGCCACACCCTTTCGCATGACATGAATGTCGTTGGGTGTGATGAGAAGGGAAACTTCCTGCCCGACTTCTTCTGCCTTGGTGGACTGGACAAGCCAGGCAAAACCATTGGCACGGATGACCATTTCATAATGGACACCCTTGAAGATCGTGGACTCCACGACGCCGCGCAGCTGACCCTTCTGCTCATCCACAACCTTGATGTCCTCGGGACGCACGACGACTTCCACATCCTCATTGGGTGCAAAGCCGGCGTCCAGACATTCAAAGCCGCGGTCGGCAAAGCGGACGTAATAGTCCTTTTCCATGACGGCGGGGATGATATTGGACTCGCCGATGAAGTCGGCGACAAACGCGTTCTTGGGTTCGTTATAGATATCGATCGGCGTACCAATCTGCTGGATGCGGCCCTTATTCATGACGACAACGGTGTCGGACATGGTCAGCGCTTCTTCCTGATCGTGGGTAACATAGATGAAGGTGATACCCAGATGCTGCTGAATCTTCTTCAGCTCCAGCTGCATTTCCTTGCGCAGCTTCAGGTCAAGAGCGCCCAGAGGCTCGTCCAGAAGCAGAATGCGGGGATGGTTGACCAGCGCACGGGCAATGGCCACGCGCTGCTGCTCACCGCCGGACAGGGAGCTCACGGTACGTTCGCCGTAGTTGCCGAGGTTGACCATTTCCAGCATTTCGCCGACGCGCTTTTTGACTTCGTTCTCCTGTACTTTCTTCAGCCGCAGACCAAACGCAACGTTTTCATAAACGTTGAGGTGGGTGAAAAGTGCGTACTTCTGAAAGACGGTATTGATCGGACGCTTATGCGGCGGAACCTTTGTGATGTCCCGGTCCTCAAACAGGAGCTGTCCCGCTGTAGGCGTTGCAAAGCCTCCGATGATTCTTAATGTCGTGGTTTTACCACAGCCGCTCGGCCCAAGCATTGTCAGAAATTCTCTGTCCCGGATGTAGAGATTCATCTTCTTGAGAACCTCGTTGTCTCCGATGGTCATAACAATATCTTTGAGCCTTATGAGCTCTTTGGACATGTATCGTACCCCCCAACTGATATGCAAGTGTAAGGCAGGGAGATTTCCCGCAACATACAATCAGGACGGCTGCATCAACATTCCTCGTTATCATGCACCATCCCAGCTACATCATA
This sequence comes from Oscillospiraceae bacterium, assembly GCA_015067675.1. Lineage (GTDB taxonomy): Bacteria > Bacillota > Clostridia > Oscillospirales > QAMX01 > SIG502. The sequence goes on along the minus strand of SVMB01000001.1, from coordinate 81,618 downwards.
CCCTTAATACCGCAAAATGTCAAGCATATTTCCGAATTTCCCCGAATTTCCGTGAATGAACACAATTGAAGGCAGGTTCAGCTCCCGTTTACGCACATTTTCACCCGAATCCGCCCATATCCGTCCCGTTTTATCGATTCCAGGCGCTTGGGTCCACGCCAAATTCGGCTGCAAAGGGTACGTTCTTCACTGCAAAATGCCTGCCGTTGAGATAGGCAAGAGGTCCTGCGTCGGACTTGAATTTAAATGCAAGTCTGCATGCATAAAGTGCCTGATATTTTGCGCCGTAGGCCTTATTCTGCGCGTTGGTACCGTATTTGCCGTCGCCCAGCAGCGGATGACCGGCTGATGCAAACTGCGCACGGATCTGATGAGTTCGTCCGGTGATGAGTCTGCACTGCATCAGCGACAGCTCATCCTTCACCGCCAGCGTTTTGTACTCCAAAATCGCCGTGCGGGCACCCGGAGAGGGCTTTTTATCCACATACACCCGCTTTTCATCCAGATCGCGGCGGATATAATCCGTCAGCCGTCCCGAGTTCTTCTCCATCCTGCCGTGAATCACGCACAGGTAGGTTTTTTCCAGCTCATGATCCCGGATTTTTTCATTGAGAATCCGCAGCGCTGCGGCAGTCTTGGCAGCCACCACGATACCGCCGGTATTGCGGTCGATGCGGTTGCAGAGGGCGGGCGCAAAGCTGTTCTCTTTTTCCGGATCCCACTCGCCTTTTTTATAAAGGTAGGCCTGGATATGGTCGATGAGCGTCGGCTCTGAGCCGCCGTCCTCATCCGGATGCACCAGAAGCCCCGGTACCTTATCGGCAAGCAGAATATGCTCATCCTCATAGACCACGCTCACCCTCGGCTCCACACTTCTCCACCGCTCGGCCTTTTCAGTCTCCGGCGGCGGGGCAAGGTTTTCCTCATAGACATAGATATTGACCGTATCACCGGTATTGAGTCTGGCGGAAGGCTCGGTACGTTTCCCGTTGAGCTTGATGCGTTTCTGGCGGATGAGCTTATGAAACAGGGACTGCGGCATATGCGGCAGCGCCTTTGACAGAAAGCTGTCAAGGCGCTGACCGGCGTCGTTGTCTCCGATCTGATAGGTGCGCATGTGTCATTCTCCTTGCGTGTAACGCACCACTTGACCGTCGGGCGGTTTCGTGGTACTCTATAGATATCTTCGATTGCATACGAAAGGGTATTCTATGAAAACGCTTCGAACATTACTGATTCTGCTGCTCACGGCAGCATTTCTCTGCTGCGGCGCTGCTGCGGCAGATGCAAAAGCCGATACGGATGCGCGGCGTGCAGACGCCATCGAGTGCATGGTCACCTGCGGCTTTCTGCAGGGGGACGGTCATGATCTGGGACTTGACAAAGCTTTGACCCGTGCCGAGGCTGCGGTCCTGCTGGTGCGTCTGTGCGGTGCCGAAGCAATTGCCACTCAGGCGTCCGCATCGCCGTTTACGGACGTTCCCGTATGGGCGGCACCTGCGGTCAATTATCTCTGTTCGGAAGGTGCGGTCAAGGGAATCAGCGCCGATCGATTCGGTTCCGACAATCCCCTCACGGCCCGTGATTTCACGGTGATGCTGCTGCGTACGCTGGGGTACCGGGAATCATCCGGCGACTTTGCCTACACCGATGCGCTGCAGTTTGCCAAAACCATCGGCCTGTATGATGAAGCCGAGTATGAATGGCTGCTGTCCAGCGAGTATAACCGTGCAGCCGCCTGCTATGCGGCCTACCGGATGCTGCGTCTGTGTCCCAAGGGAAATACACTTCCCTACGTTCAGACCGTCGTCGGGGATATCCGCGCCTCCTACACCGGCGTTACCGCCGACATCATCTGCGGGGATAACCTGATTTACAACACCCTGACGGATGCGCTCAACGCGCTTCGGGCCGAGAAGAACTATACCCTGACCCAGTCGGCCGTTTATTCCCATACGATCAGCGGTGTCGCCGAAACCACAGAGCGTACCACGGTTTATCGCCGTGATAACCGCAAAAACCGCAGTTCCTTTGATGTTGCCCAGGAGACGATCCGCGGTCTGCGCATCGCTTCACAGCATATCCGCGTCTATGCCGACGGTGACGCCGTCTGCCGCAGTGAAGATGAGGGGGCCTGGACGGTTCTCACCATCCTCCCCCACTCTGCCGTTGAGCTTCATCACGACATCCCTGCCCATCTCTTCACGCCCACGCCGTCGCTGTGTTCGTCTGCCGAAGCCGTCCGTGACAAAAACGGCAATGTGGTCATCTCAGGCTTTTCAAGTCTCGGCCAGCTCATCAATGATATGACCGGCAGCGCATCCTGCGACTACTTCTATGATTACACCATCGTCGTCGATCCGGATACTGCCCGCATCCTCTCGGTCACGGTCAGCTATCAGGACACCTGGCTGTGGCGGGATCTTCCCATGGAAGTTTCCTATGAGGTGGAATACGCCTTTTCCGATTACGGCAGCACCAATGTCCTGCAGGGCATGACCGGTGCGGACAAAACCATCGGGTGATTTGCCGATCCAAAACTTGATAACATCCAAAGGGCCCGTTGCGGTTATTCTGCAACAGGCCCTCTTTTTATACGCTATTACTTGGTGCCGAAGATACGGTCGCCGGCATCGCCCAGACCGGGAACGATGTAGCCGTTCTCGTTGAGCTTCTCATCCAGGCAGCCGATGAACACAGGCACATCGGGATGATCCTTCTGGATACGCTCGACGCCTTCGGGAGCAGCGATGATGTTCATGAGCTTGATGTGGTTGCAGCCGCGCTGCTTGATGAAATTGATGGCAGCACTGGCAGAACCGCCGGTGGCAAGCATGGGATCCAGCAGGATGACCTGACGGTTTTCGATATCGTCGGGCAGCTTGCAGTAATACTCGTGGGGCTCCAGGGTCTCGTGGTCACGGTAGAGACCGATGTGGCCAACCTTGGCAGAGGGAACCAGCGCCAGCAGGCCGTTGACCATGCCCAGACCTGCACGCAGGATCGGCACGATGGCCAGCTTCTTACCGGCCAGCATCTGGCAGGTGGTGGTGGTAATGGGCGTCTCGATCTGCACATCTTCCACAGGCAGATCACGCAGGGCCTCGTAGCCCATGAGCATGGCGATCTCTTCGATGAGCTCGCGGAATTCCTTACAACCGGTGTTAATGTCACGGATAATGCTGATCTTATGGCTGATCAGCGGATGGTTCATAACGGTTACATTACTCATTTATCTTACCTTACCTTCCTCTTTAGCATTGATGCCATTGGCAGTATATCATTTTTCGATGCACTTTGCAAGTACATATGACATTTTTCGGCAATTACGCCGTTTACTGCCGGTCCGTGCCGCTTTTGCGGTAAACCAGCAGGCCAAAGGCAATTTCCGTCTCAAGAGACTGCAGGTTTTTCAGTTTTTCCTGATCTGCCGCCGAGGTTTTGTAGTAATAGGGCGTCATGGAAAAGAGATTGAGGATATCGTCGGTCGACTCAAGCCGCAGCGTGCGGCGGATTTCCTCCATACCCAGCAGCTCAAAGCCCTCAATCGCCGTATCCTTGACCTCATTTTCATAGGGATTGTCATAAACCGCCGCCTTGAGGCCGTAAAGATGCTCTCTGAGGGGAATTGCCATGACAAAGAGTCCGCCGGGCTTTAAAACCCGCAGGAACTCCTCCGTGCAAAGCGGTGAAAAGATCAGCGTCAAAGCATCCACGCTTTCATCCGCCAGCGGCAGATGATAAAGGCTTGCCACCGCCAGCTCCATCGACGATTCCCGCTTATGGGCAATACGCAGCGCTTCCTTGGAGATATCTGCGCCGAAAACCACGCCGTTTTTTTCTGCCATCGTCTGCGCCATCTTCGCCGTATAATAGCCTTCTCCGCAGCCGGCATCAAATACCAGCGCACCGTCAGGAAGCTTTTCTTCCAGCGTGCGGCAGACAGCCTCCCGCAGCGGTTCATAATATCCTCTGTCCAGGAAATCGCGCCGTGCGCGCACCATCAGCTTATCGTCACCGTGATTGCCGCCGTGGCGGGGCAGCAGAAGATTGACATAGCCCGCCGATGCCCGGTCAAAGCTGTGGTTATTTTCGCAGAAGTATCGTTTTTCTTCATTTTGCAGTTTCTTCCCGCACACGGGACATACAAACACGCTCATATGCGTTCCTTTCCTGTCGGACGGTTATCAAACTCTCACCGCCGGCTTTGACAAGCTTTTTACCCCGCCCGTGGTATCCTCATCTTATCACGACAACACCCGGTCAAAGGGGAAACCTCAATGGCAACGGTCTATCTGGATGTGCTGTTTTTACTCAACGCAAGTGTTGACTGGCTGCTGCTGCGCTCATCGGCCTACATCGCACGCTGTCCGGTCAAACATACCCGGCTTGCCGCGGCGGCATGCGTCGGCGGGCTCTTTGCCTGCCTGTGCTTCTTCCTGACGCTTCCCGGGTGGTTTGTACCGCTCATGAGAGCCGCAGGCGCCGTGCTTTTGTGCATGATCGCCTTTCGCTGCGAAAGCCTTCATCGTCTCGGCATCCTGTGCGCACTGTTCTGGGGACTGTCCTGTCTGTACGCAGGGCTGATGACCGCTTTCCTGCAGTACGCGCCGGACCATAATTCCGGACTGCAGATGCAAAACGGTGTGGGATACATAAACATTCCGGCGATGGTCTTTATCCTGTCTGCGCTGTCGCTGTATCTTTTGTCGGGGCTGCTGTCAGCCTTTTCTCTCACGGCAGACGAATCCCTCACGGTACCGCTCACCATCCGCTGCGGCAGCGGGTACTGCACACTCACCGCTCTGCGTGACTCCGGTCACAGCCTGCGTGATCTGCTCACCGGACGTGAGGCGGCGATTGTATCATGGCCTGCCGTACGCGCGCTCTTTTCCCCCGCAATCCGTTCCATCATCGATTGCGCAGGTACCGAGCCCACGAAAACCCTGACCGCTCTCGGCGATGCGGGGCTCAGCGCAGGCTTCGGGCTCCTACCCTGCCGTACCGTGCAGGGGCGCGGGCTGATACTCACCTACTCAGGCTGTGCGGTATGCATCGACGAAAGACCCGTTCCCATGCTTCTTGCCCTGACGGCACAGCCGCTTTCGGAATCGGACAGCTATCAGGCCATCATCAGCGCAAACCGCGCCCAACAGGAGGAACTATCATGAATGCATTGACAGGTTTTGGGCAGCTTCTGCGGCGGCTGGCAGCGGCGCTGCTGACGCCCACGAGCTACTACATCGGCGGTCACGAGGCGCTTCCCTCGCCGCTGACGGCGGAGGAAGAGCTGCGGCTGCTCTCCGAGCACAGCATTGAGGATGCCGACGTGCGGCGCACGCTCATCGAGCGTAATCTGCGGCTGGTTATCTACATCGCCCGGAAATTTGAAAACACCGGCGTGGGACTGGAGGATCTGATCTCCATCGGCTCCATCGGCCTGATCAAGAGTGTCAACACCTACAAGCCCGAGCGCAAGATCAAGCTTGCCACCTATGCCTCCCGCTGCATCGAAAACGAAATCCTCATGTTTCTGCGCAAGACCTCCGGTAAGCGCTGCGAGGTCAGCATCGACGAGCCGCTGGGCGGCGATTCAGACGGCAATGAGCTCCTGCTCTCCGACATCCTCGGCACCGAGCCCGACGAGGTCAGCCGTCCGGTGGAGGATGCGGTGGACCGCACATTGCTCAGGCAGGCGCTCACAGGTCTCTCCAACCGTGAGCACACCATCATCGCCATGCGTTACGGTCTCGACGGGCAGCAGGATCGTACCCAGAAGGAGGTCGCCGAACAGCTCGGCATCTCCCAATCCTACATATCCCGGCTTGAAAAACGGATTCTGCTCCGACTCAAGCGCGAGATCATGGCAAACTACCGCTGACGTTCTGTTGGTATTATAACACGATTGTCCGCTTTTGCGCAAGCTGTGATACGTATATTCAAAAACATGCCTGACCGGAAGATGACTTACCCGGTCAGGCATGCTGCGTTATTCACGATCACGAATGCTTACGGAGTGGAACTGAAGCCAACTCCCGCCCTTTTTTAGCTTTATCTTTGCACATCGTGCCCTTGTGATGGATCCTCCTGCCCGGATTCCGGCATTCCAATCTTTCCCGCAAGCTCCTGCGTGCATAGCGCAAAGCCGCACAGGTTATACTTGATTCAAAGAAAGTATGACCTGCGGGAGGGAATTACTTGCATTACAAAGTTGAAATATGCGGGGTCAATACATCCCGTCTGCCGCTTCTGACAAACGAGGAAACCTACGCACTGCTCTATCGCTGCAAGGACGGCGACCTGACAGCCCGGGATGCGCTGGTACAGGGAAATCTCCGGCTGGTGCTCAGTGTCATCCAGCGCTTCACCGGACGCGGTGAACTGCCGGACGATCTGTTTCAGGTGGGCTGCATCGGTCTTTTGAAGGCCATCGACAACTTTGATACCAGCCTGCAGCTGCGCTTTTCCACCTACGCCGTCCCCATGATCATCGGAGAGGTACGCCGGTACCTGCGGGACAACTCCCCCATTCGCGTCAGCCGCTCCCTGCGCGACACCGCCTACAAGGCGCTGCAGGCAAAGGAACAGTTCATCCGGGATGAGCAGCGTGAACCCACCATCGATGAGCTTGCCCGGCTCATGGGCATGCAGCGGGAAGACGTGGTATTCGCCCTCGACGCCATCGCCGACCCGGTTTCACTGTTTGAGCCGCTCTACTCCGACGGTGCGGATTCCGTATGCGTGATGGATCAGGTACGCGACGATCACAACACGGACGAAGCCTGGCTTGAGCAGATCGCTCTGCAGGATGCCATCGGCACGCTCTCCGAGCGGGAGCGGCACATTCTCCGGCTGCGCTTCTACGAAGGCCGCACCCAGATGGAGGTCTCTTCCGAAATCGGCATCTCCCAGGCGCAGGTTTCCCGGGTGGAGAAATCCGCCCTGGCACGTATGAAACGGCAGCTTTAAGAACGCTTACAGCCAGAACTCCTCCAGATCATGGGCAATCTGAATGGGATAGGGCAGATCCTTGGTCTGCGCCAGCAGTTCACCCGCGCCTTCGCCATGCCAGGAGTCGTAGACATGGTTGAAAATAAGCCTGCCGAACTTGCAGCGGGACAGCAGATCAAGGCTCTTCTCGGGACGATAGTGGGTGCACTCGCAGAAGGCAAGGTCCACCGGCGTTTCGGTGGCGTAGGTGGGGAAGTCGGAGAAATCGGCCTTGAGATCACCGGAATAGAGCACGGTCTTGCCGGTTTCTTTCTCGGTCAGAAGATAGGCAAAGCTTTTGCGGCCCACACTGGCAACATGGGCGGTGGGAATGGCCTCGACGTAGATGTTTTCATCCTCGTAGTTCAGCCCCGGCTTGACCACATGGGGTTCCAGATACCGGTCGATACGCTCCGCTGCGACGGTCATCACCTTCATAAAGCCCACCATGGCCTCCCAGATACCCTCATCGGGCAGGAACACCTTACAATGCGGGATTTCGCCCGGATACTTGTCGGCATACTTGAGGATGTACTTGAGCAGAATCGGCAGGCCGCCCATATGGTCGGTGTGGCAATGGGTCAGAAAGACCGCCTTGAGGTGGCGGGGATGACGTCCGGCACGGATCATCTGCGCATCGCAGGGCGCACCGGCATCGATCATATAGGTTCCGCTGCCGCATTCAAAGAGCGTGGACGAATTATAACGGCACCAGGTGGGGTTGCCGTGGCTGGTTCCGAGAGTCACGATGACCATACTGTTTTCCTCCATCAAAGGGCATATAAGCCCGGTTGTTTTCTCATTCCTTAATCAGTATACCCGATCAGCGCCCGTTTGGCAAGTCCCGACGGGCGCTTTACTTTCCGGGAACTCTGGTGTATACTCTTTTCTGTACCGAAAACGATCGGCAGGAGGAATCTTCCGTGACAACAACCGACTTTTCCCTGGACGGACGCAGGATTACGATACTGGACGCTTCCCACGGAGAAGCTGCGCCGCTGATTTATATGCACTTTGCCGTGGATGAGGCAGAGGCTGTGCTCAAATCCCTCGATATGCCGCTGATCATCGCAGCCGTGGAGGTTGACTGGAACCACGATCTGACCCCGTGGCCGGCTCCCAAGGTCATGCCCAAGGGGAAAGCATTCACCGGCGGGGCCGACGCCTATCTTCATACACTCTGTACCCGCATCGTCCCGGAAGTGGAGTCCCGACTCCCAGCTCCACCGCTCCGGCGCGGCATTGCCGGTTATTCCCTGGCGGGGCTGTTTGCGGTATACGCGCTCTACAAAGCCGACCTCTTCGATATAGCCGCTTCTCTCTCAGGTTCTCTCTGGTTCGACGGATTTGAGGATTACCAGCAGACGCACACACCGCTTCGCGTACCGGAAAAGCTTTATTTTTCCCTCGGCGACCGGGAAGCCCAGACAAAATACGAACGCATGGCCCGGGTAGAAGTCTGCACTGCCGCGACGAAGGCGCGCTTTGACGCGCTGGGGGCACATACCACCTTCCGCCGTGAATCCGGCGGGCATTTTCAGGACATTCCCGGACGGATCGTGCGCGGGCTTTCCTGGCTTGCCGGAGACTGACGCAATTTGATCAAACACCGAGGCCGGGCAGTTGATTCACTGTCCGGCCTCGATTTATCTTACGCTTATTTCTTTTTCGTAAACCACGGCAGGACGTTGATTCCGGCGGGATAGGCAAGCGTCTGACCGCCTGCAAATTCCTGTCCGTTTGCATCCACCCAGGTTCCCTCGGGCAGATGAACCATTTTTACGGTCTCGCCTTTGACGATGACGGGCGCCACCAGGATATTCTCACCGAGCATAAACTGATCCTTGACCTCTTCGTAGTCGCAGCCGGGATAGTTATAGGCAAGGCTTCTGAGAATCGGCTCGCCGGTACGATACGCGTCACGCACCAGAGCCATGGTCGTATCGGCAAAGCGGATGTGCAGATCGTGCGCCTCGCGGATATAGCCCAGATGCTCGTCGTCCACCGCTTCCCACGGAGCCCATGAAAACTGCATCATCGGGAACAGCGCCGAGCACTGCGCCATACGCACGAACAGCTCCTGATCAATCGGACGCTTCAGATCACGATGGATCCAGGAACCGCCGCCAATCATGTCCGGGCAGATGAAGGGATGACCCAGCAGACCCTGCACGATGGCGTTGGGAATCAGGGTATTGAGTCCGTCGCGGTCCCAACTGTGATTGCGGTCGGCCATGCGCTGGATGACACGCTTGCCGCCGCCCTTGAAGGTATCCTTATACTCATGGAAGCGGTAGCGGGTACCGAAGTCATTCCAGGCGATATTGCGCTGAGCCGGGGTATGGGAGGTATCCACGGGTCCGTTGAGGGCTTCCATGTTGGTCCAGTGGGCAAGGCGGCCGCCGTCGAGCTTGAAGCCGTCCACGCCGCAGTCCCGCATGAGTGCGGTGAGCTGGGCATCCAGCACCGCCGCATCGCATTCCTTGGTCAGGTCAAAGCTTGCGCTGTAGCCGTTCCACCAGCGGGAAAGAACGATCTTTCCTGCCTCGTTGCGCAGGAACATTTCGTTATAGTGCTCGGGATTGAACCACTGATAGAACTTCTTGACGAAGCGGATGCCGTCGGGGCGTACGGATGGCGTGACCCAGACCATCAGGATAAAGCCCATTTCATGCAGCTCATCGGCCATGGCACGGGGATTGGGGAACTTCACCGGATCAAACTCCCAGGAGCCGTATTCCAGCTGCCAGCCCTCGTCGATGATGAGAATACCGGGAGCAAAGCCGTTATCGATGATATCGTGGGCGTATTTGAGCACGCCCTCCTGAGTGGGCTCATAGGTAAACTGCATCCAGGTGTTATACTGGGGCTTTGAGAAAAACTCCTCGGGAAGCTCATCACCCTGCGGCGGGAAATGCAGCGCCTGCGCAGCACGGTAGGCAGTGGGAAGGTCTGTACCGACGGTCTCAAGGGTGATGTCCTCGCCTTCCATGATAAATTCGCCGTTTTGGATCCTGACGGCGAAGGGTTCCTCCGACCAGATGCAGCGGCCGAGGCTGGAAATGAACATGGGCATGGTCTGATTGCGGGCTTCCACACGAAATTCCGCCTCAAAATCGCTCGCGGCAGTAAAGGGATTCAGTCCGCCGTCGATGGATGAGCCGCCCCACCAGTATTCGCCGGGGAGCATGGTAAATTTGTACTGCATAACAGATTCTCCTTGACTTGATTGGTTTTGGCTTTCTACCAGTATAACGGATAACCGGGGTTATTGTAAAGATGAAACCAGCCTTTTCTGCATGCTGCGTCTCCTGCAGCTCAGGATAATCCCCCGCACTTGACACCGCCGCGCCGCAGTGCTACAATAAAGTCATCAACAGGGGCTCTCACCCGGAAAAGAGGCTTTTATGCTCGATATTACCGCCATTACCCCGGATATTCACCGGGTCGTCGTTCCGTTTCTGGATATCTTCACCACCGTGTTCGTTGTCAGAACCCCCGCAGGCGCTCTCCTCTTTGACACCGCCACATACCCCGAGGATGCCGACAATTATCTCATCCCCGCGCTTGATGAGCTGGGCGTCACGGCAGAGGAACTCAAATACGTCTTTATCTCCCATGCGCACCGGGATCATGTAGGCGGCCTTGAGCGCTTCATGGAGCTGCGTCCCGACACCTGCATCGTTACGCCCAACGAGGGACTGAAAGAGAAGTTCACCGGGAAGTCCCTGTTCTCCCCCGCCGATGGTGATATGCTGCTGGACGTTCTGCGCGTGGTCGAGATTCCCGGCCACACCGCCGATGCGGTCGGCCTGCTGGATACCCGTACCGGAACCCTGCTCACCGGCGACGGTCTGCAGGTATTCGGCATCTACGGCTCCGGCAACTGGGGCGCCAATATCGGTCTGCCCATGGAGCATCTGGCGGCACTGGAGCGCATCCGCGCCCTGACCCCCGCTGCCATCTATGCCTCCCACGATTACTATCCCTGCGGCAACCGTGCCTGCACATCCGCCGACGTTGCACGCTACACCTACCTCTGCGCTGCGGCGCTCCATCACATCCGCGGCTTCATCGCCGCTCATCCCGAGCTTGACAACGCAGCCCTCTCCGCGCTCTACAATGAGACCACCGGTCTTCCCAAGGTTGGCTCCCATGTATTCGGCGGCATGCGCCGTGCCATGGAAGCAGGCGAAATCTGATCAAACCACAAGAGGCAGTGTCCCGGTACTGGACACTGCCTCTTTTCCGTTTCTGTCACGGCGCATCTCCCGCCGTATCGCTGAGTGCCAGCGTATCATCGTTTGAGCTCTGCACACTGCGGTATTCGCCGGGCGTACAGCCGCATTCCTCGGTGAAAAAGCGGTAGAAATTGTTTTTGTTGGTATAGCCCACCGTATGCATGATGGTTTCCACGGAATAATCCGTGTTTTCCAGCAGCTCCCGGGCGTATTCGATGCGCTTTCTGCGCAGATATTCATCAAAGGTCACGCCGAAGCGTTTGCGGAAGAGTCTGCCGAAATAGGCGGGATTGTAATTGTACTTTTCCGAGAGCGCTTTGAGCTGGATGGGCTCGGTAAAATGGGCGTTGATGTAGTCAAGTACCTTGGGCAGGGCGATGTGCGGCTGATGAAGCCGCGCCGCATCCAGGCTTTCATCCTTTGCGCGCTGCACTTCCAGCAGCATTGCCTGAAAAAGGGTATAAATCAGCTCCTGTGAGCGATGCTTGCGCGAGCCTGATTCGCTGTTCATACGTGTGCAGAGCCATTCCACGGTTTCCGCACTTTCCGCATCCAGATACACCACCGGCGCCGGCCAGTCCCGGCACAGCAGATCCCACGCCGTCGGGATATCCTCCAGATCCAGCCGGAAATCCCGCAGGAAGCTCTCCGTGAGGAAAATGTTATAGTATTCCGCCCGTTCGTCAAAGATCAGTCCGTGGGTCTGCCCGGGCCTGACCACGAAAAAGCTGCCCGGCACCATCGAATACTCCGCATCCCCGATGGTATGACTTCCCTGACCGCGGATGACATAGACCAGCTCGGCAAAATCGTGGGTATGTGCATAGGTAGGACAGTTGACGCTGTACTGCTTGATCAGGAATCCGGTCTGATTGACAAAATGGCAGCTTGACCAGTAAATGCGCATACTTCATCCCTCCCCGCTTTTATGGTAGCCGCTAATACCCGAAAAGTCAACTGCAAAAAATTAAGAATGTATAATTCAGATACAAACAGATACAGTTCAGCCATTGCCGCCGTGCTGCAAGGTGCGTATAATCAGGACTGTGGGAACTTGTCCGCAGCCCCATCCCCTGATTGCGGCACAGGCATTTCCGTCTTTTCTTCACAATTCCATCCCTGTTCCGAAAGGAGATCGGTATGAAAACGCTGACGCTTGAACAACAGCAGGCCCGTATCCGCAACATCAATTCAGCAGAGACAGGAAACAGACAGTATTACCGCCGTCACCGTATACGGGATTATCTCCCGGGTCAGGCGATCTATAATCTCGGTGACTATCCTGCCCCCTATCGGATCGAGCCGACCGAATACGATTATAACCTGCTCAAAAGCATGGCTGAAAACGGCGTCCAACTCATCCAGATCCACGAGGAATGGAACGATTCCGTTCGCCATCTGGGGGCTGACAAGTATTCGACCTTTGATCCCGAGGGACTCAGGCATTTTGTTGACCTGTGCCACTATTTCGGAATCAAAATCATCCCGTACATCTCCTCCGGTTACTTCCACCAGTTTGACCCCGATTTCCGCGAGGAGTTCACCCAGAGTCAGCGCAGCTGCGTGGGTATGCATTTCCACTACCGCCGCTGCTCTGCCGGCAGTGCCCACTGGCGCAATTACGTTCTTCCCCGCACCTTCGCGGTGCTGGACAAATACGGATTCGACGGCATCTACAACGACTGGGGAATGGACAGCGGCTACACCGTAAAAGGTGCCCTCGAAAGACCCGGTATCGGCGCATACGACCCCGAGATCGAGGATTTCCTCGGCGTGATCTACACCGAGGTCAAAAAGCGCGGCGGCATCTACAAGCTCCACTGCGACTACAACAACGCCCCTCCCTGCATCGACCGGATATACGATTATCTCTGGATCGGTGAATGCATGAAGGAGCTGACCATCGGCGTCGGCAAGGATTACAAGGAGTATGTCGTTCCCTGTCAGGACAAGCAGCGTCTGGTCATTACCGATCCGGATTACTACTTTGCATCCGTCATCCCTTTTCTGCAGTTCCCGCTGCTCACCACCTGCGGACGTCCTCTCATGGGTAAACGCGTTGAGGAAGATATGGTCTATTACGGACGCGACGGGTCGGAATTCAAATTCAATCAGCGCGTCGGTGAATACATGAAAGCCCATCCCAACGGCCCGTATGTCTACTCGCTGTGGTCCTCCATCCCCGATGACGTGGAGGAATATCCCCGCTGGAGCAGATATCTGTCGCTGTACAGACCGATGGTGGAAGAAAACAGCCTTGCCTACATCGAGCTTCGCGACTGCGCCGATATCCTCTCCCCCATCCCCGACAATGTATACGCTTCCATGTTCGTCAACGAGCATAAATATCTGGTCGTGTCCAATCTGAGCGACCGTGATTACGAGCTGAAGCTCCAAAACCGCTGGGAAGACCGCACCGACCACCGCATTTCCGATTCCTTCGTGATCAAACCCGGCAAGATCCTGTTCCTGCTGGAAGCTTAACACACCGCGTTCCCCGTTTCTTCGCGTATCCATTCACCCGTTTCAGGGTGATCCCACATATTTAATTGAAGAAGGAGTACATACCATGGCTTATTACAATCGTGCCGAATCCGACAAGCGCATCGCCAATATCCGCCAGATCCTGCGTGCCAACAATCTCGACGCCGCTCTGATCTACTTCGACGAGCTCAACGTCGCCAACGGCTGGTACGTCACCGGCTGGTGCGGCCAGTTTGAAAAGGGCAGCGTGCTCATTCCCGTCGAGGGCGAGCCGATCCTGCTGGGCGGCCCCGAGTCCGAGCCCTTTGCCCAGATGGACTCTGCTGTTACCAAGGTCCGCTGCTTCCCCGTGTTCATGGTTCCCGAGGAAGAGTATCCCAATGCCACCATCATCGACTTCAAGCAGCTCAATGAGGAGCTGAAAGCTGAGGGCACCGTCCTCAAGCGCATCGGTGTCGTCGGCACCACCACCATCCCCCATCAGGTTTATCTCGACTTCTCCGCGGGTTTTGAAGGCGTTGAGCTCGTGGACATCACCGACGCTTACGAAGACCTGCGCGCCTACAAGTCCGCCTGGGAAGGTGAGCAGATTATCAAGGCAACAAACCTCTGCGACCTGGCCTACGACAAGATGATCGCCGCCATCCGTCCCGGCGCCTACGAATACGAAGTCGCCGCCGCCGGTGAGGCTGTCTGCCGTGCGAGCGGCGCCAACTCCTTTGCCTACTCCACCATCGTCGGCTCCGGCGAACGCGCCAAGGCCGTCGTTCCCACCGCCACCAACCGCATCATGCAGGACGGCGAACTGGTTATGATCGGTATCGCTCCCCGCGTCAACGGCTATGCCGGTACCTTCGGCGATACCATCCCCGTCAACGGCGTTTTCACCCAGCGTCAGAAGGATCTGCTCAACCATATGCGTGAGACCATGCGCCTGACCAAGGAAATGCTCAAGCCCGGCATGACCGGTAAGGAAATCGACGTTCCCGGCCGTCTGTACTACGAAAAGCACGGTCTGAAGGACTATCTGGTCTGCCCCTTCGCCCATTCCATCGGCCTGATGGAAGCCGAGGCTCCCTTCTTCGGCCCCAACGGCGACTTCGTGCTGGTTCCCGGCATGGCTGTCATGGTCGACGTCAGCTTCTTCGGTCATCCCGAACTCTTCGGCGGCCGCATCGAGACCGGCTACATCATCACCGAGACCGGCTGCAAGCCCATGTCTCCCAAGATGGACGCCTACTTCTCTGCTGACCTGAAGTAATGAAAAAGATACTGATCGGCTCTTTCCAGTGCGAATCCAATACCTTTGCCTCTCACAAGGCAAAAAGAGACGACTTTACCATCCGCTACGGCGAGGAGGCTCTCTCGAGCCTCTTCGCCTCCGGGATTTTCCGTGAGGCAGGTTACACCTGCATCCCGATGCCCTATGCGGTGGCGCTGCCCTCCGGGCCGGTGGAACGTGAGGACTATCTGTCGATGCTGGAAGAGTTTCTGGATGTTGCCCGCGCCCACACCGACGCCGACGGTGTGTATATGTACTTCCACGGCGCGATGTTTGTTGACGGCATCGGCTCGGGTGAGGAATACTTTGTCGCCCGTCTGCGCGAGGTCATCGGCAAGGATATCCCCATCAGCGTCGCCTCGGATTTTCACTCCAACGTCTCCGACGGGCTGCTGGCAGGCATCAATGCCATGTCCGGCTACCGCACGGCTCCCCACACCGACTACGACGAGACGGAGACCCGTGCCGCCAAGGCCCTCATCCGGATTCTGGAGGAAAACCTCTCCACGCAGATGATCGCCTTCCGCTTCCCGGCGCTGCTGGCTGACGTTGCCACCACCGCCAAGGAGCCATACCGCACGGTACTGGAAATGCTGGCCCGGGCGGATGCACTTCCCGGTGTGGTCTCCGCGTCTCTCTACAACGGCCAGCCCTGGGTGGATGCTCCCTACGTGGGCATCAGCGTCATCCTCTCCTGCGCCTCCGATTACGACGAGGTATACGCTGCAGGTGATGCCATGATCACCTATCTGCGCGAGCATATTGCGGAATTCCGCTTCGACGTTCCCGCGCTGATCCCCGACGCGGCAATCGATGCGATGCCTGCCATGGCAAAGCCGGTCTTTGTCAGCGATTCCGGTGACAACACCACCGCCGGTGCCGACGGCAGCTCCACCTTCCTGCTGGAAACCCTGCTGCGCCGCGGCGTGAAGCGTTTTCTCATCGCGCCGCTGTGTCTGCCGGAGGTGTATCCGCAGCTTGCCGCCCTTCACCCCGGCGACCCGGTTGACATCGTGATATCGGCGCAGGATGCGTATTCCAAGGGCTTGCGTCTGCAGGGTACGCTCAAGCGTCACGGACGCATCCTCGGCTTCATCAACGAGGATCTGGGCCCCGGCGCGCTGGTTGAGACTCCCGACGGCGATGTGGTCATCAGTTCCGTACGTACTTCCTTCATTTCCGAGGAGCACTTTACCGCCATGGGTATCAATCCCGCCGATTACGATTACGTGATGCTCAAGGTCGGCTATCTCTGGCCCCGCACGGTGCATCTGGCAGCTTCCCAGATCTTCTGCATGACCCCCGGTGTGAGCACCAACGATTTCTCCACCGTGGATTTTAAATTCCTGCCTTCCGGCTTTTATTACGTGCACTGATTTTTCGGGCGGCTGACTGCTCAGCCGCCCTTTTTTCTTTACCACAACACAAAGCTTACAGCCAAAGAGGTGTTTATCATGACTGAACGCAAATGGTATCATGACAGTTACCGCCGCAATCTGATCGATATGCATATTCCCGACTGGGATCCGGCGTTCTTCTCTCAGATCGATCCGAAGGATTACGTTGCAAAGCTCAAAACCGCAAACGTTGACACCGCCTACATCTACACGACCTCCTGCGTGGGTCTGTGTAACTTTCCCACCAAGGTCGGTAAAATGCATGAAGGTCTCCATGGCCGCGACATCATCCGCGAGATCACCGATGGATGCCGCGAAGTCGGCATCCGGCCGGTACTCTACATCAACTTCTGGTCCAAGTGGGCATACGATACCTATCCCGAATGGCGCAGCATCGCGCCGGATGGCCGCGTTTCCGGTGACTACATGTTCGGCCAGCCCGGCCGTTACGGGATGTGCTGTCTTAACTCACCCTACGGTGAGTATTTCCGCAGTCTGGTCCGCGAACTCATGGCCGGTTATGAAACGGACGGTCTCTGGATCGATATGATCCTCTGGCGTACACTCTGCACCTGTCCCCATTGCCGCAGGCGCTTCCTGGAGGAAACCGGGCACGAGCTTCCCGATACCATCGACATGGGCGATCCGGTATTCGTGCAGTACCTGCGCAAGCGTGAGGAGTGGGTGCTGGAATTCTTTGAAAGCATTCAGGCCATCGTCCATGCCAAGAACCCCGACGCCGCCGTGGTCTGCAATTCCACCTACTATCCTTCCGCTGTGCTGGGTATGTCCCTTGACTACGCGCAGAGCACCGAATACATCACCGGTGACTCCAATCTCGGCCCCGAGCGTTCCTTTGAAGCAAAGTTTTTCAACAATGTCACCCGCAACCATCCCTTCGAGTTCCTCTGTTCCGTCATGGATCCCCAGCTTTCCGAGCATTCCATGCTCAAGACCGAAGATCATATGCTGCAGCTCATGACCAGCTGCCTTGCCCACAACGGCCGCAACGGCTTCATCGACGCCATCGATCCCTCCGGCACCCTCAATCCCGCGGTATATGAGCATATGCGTCGGGTCTGCGAGGTTACCGACCGCTATATTCCCTTCCTCGAACCCGGGATGGAGATGTGTGCGGACGTGGCTATCTACACAAACTTCTCAAACGTCACCTCGCCCTCCGACGACGGCAAGCCCCTGCATGATCCGTGGCGCTCCGACAGCAACACAGCCACCCGCAATGCCGCTGCCCGCATGGTCGAGCACAACATCCCCTTTGACGTCATCACGCCGCTTCAGCTTCACAGGCTCTCCGATTTCCGTACCATCGTCCTGCCCGATGCCTATGTGCTCGAGGACGCTGAGATCGCTGCTCTGCGTGCCTATGTGGAAAACGGCGGTACACTCTATGCTTCCGGCCGCTGCGCGATCTGCGATAACCTCGGCGGCAAGGATCCCGCCGGCCGTCTGCGCGATGTGCTGGGCGTCACCATCACCGGTGAGACCTCCGAAAAGCTCACCTATATCCGTCCCGAGGACGGTACCGATATTCTCCCCGGCTACACCGCTTCCCATCCGCTGTCCTGCCGCAGCTTCCAGACCCTTGTTGAAGCATCCGCCGACACAAAGGTGCTCGGTCGTCTGACGCTGCCGTGGGTACATCCCGAGGATACCACCAAATTTGCCTCAGCCATCTCCAACCCTCCCGGCAGACATATGGACAATCCCTCCCTGTGTATCCATCCGTATGGCAAGGGTACGGTCATCTATTCCGCAGCGCCCATCGAAAACCTCACCGGGCGTGATCACTCTGCCCTCTTTGCCCGTATCCTGCATCGTCTGACAGGCGAGGATCTTGCCTTCACCTCCGATGCGCCCCATCCGGTGGAGATCGTCGTCTACCGCCAGAAGGAGAGCGGGAATTACGTCATCAACCTGACCAATTCCCTGCTGCCGGTGCTGACGCTGCCCGATATCACCCTGCGCGTACGTATCCCGGAACCGATCAAGTCCCTGTACACGGCTCCCGACCGCCGCGGTGTTCCTTATACCCGCGAAGGCGACTATATCCGCATCACGCTGCCCAGAATGCACGTGTTTGAAATGATTATCGCCGAGGTATAGTCCATTTCCCCCCATATACGCTAAAACGTCCGGGAAGAAGTCATTCCCGGACGTTTTGCTGTCAATACAGCAGTTCTGTCAGCGCGTCGATATTGTCTGGATCGTATTCCAGCTCCTGTGAGTACATTTTCAGCAGATTGATGCGGTCTCTCTGCGTCCAGACGCCGGTTTCCGCAAACGCTTTTGCCTCCAGCAGCGCAATCAGCTCTGCACTTACACGCGCCAGCATCACAGGGCCGTACACGTCGCCCGTATGCACGGCTTTCAGCAAATACCGGCAGAGAAAATACCCGGCGACCCGGGCATAGGCACCGCTCTGTGCTGCCCGGAATGCGGAAACTGCCGCACTCTTCCGCAGCGCATCCACCGATGCTGCGAGGTTTCGAAGAGTCTCCGGCCACTGCGGGTGGATAGGCTCAAAGGAAGCCATAGTCTCAAGGATTTCTGTAAACAAGTCCTGTTCCTTTTCGCCCGCCGCATCCCGGCATGCTTCCTCGTCGGCACAGACCACCTCAAAAGCCTCCAACGCATCCGGGATATCCGATGCCTGTGCTTCCGGCGGCAGCATATCCAGCGTATCCTGCACCTCGCCCGCAAGATACCGGATCAGTCCCAGCCGTTCATCCAGTGTGCGCGACTGATCCTCAAGGAGCGCCAGCATACGCGCACGCACCTGCCGCAGAGCTTTCAGCAGCGCAGGGTCGTATTCCCGCTCATCCGGCTCCTCATCGGTTTCGTAAGAGGTGAACGCAAAGGGCTCCGGTACCGTCAGCCACAGGCGGCAGGCCTCCTCGCAGCAGAGTCCCAGGCCAATCTCGCACTCGTCACCGAACCACTCATAAAAGCGCGGATGTCTGGCGCAGATATCACACAGCATCTCCTCACCGCCGGTGAGAATCATCCTGCAAAGTCCCCGCCCATCCAGAAACGGACAGCGCTCACCGTCCAGGATGAAGTGGGCGGGTTCTGCCTCCATGTCAATATGAGCGCGCAGGTAATCCCCGAATGCGCCCGGCATATCCCGGTAATGCGCAAGGCTTTCATCGTCAATATCGATCTCCCAGCCCACACAGCAGCTGTCGGTGCAGGCGTCGGCAATACAGTGAAAATCCCGGTACCAGCCGGGTACGGTGACACGCATGGTACTTCTCCCTTTCCCTGACGCAGCGTCTTTGTTCACGGCTTTCACCTTGACAAGCGCTGCCGGATTCTGTACAATAGAGGTTGGTTTACAACTCCCATTCCGTTTCAAACAGGAGTCTTTGCTATGAAATTGATGTTTGCTTCCGATATCCACGGCGGATCCAACACCTGCATGCAGCTCATCGAGGCTTTTCACGCCGAAAAGGCGGACAAGCTTGTGCTGCTGGGCGATCTGCTCTACCACGGTCCCCGCAATGAGCTGCCCGGCTCCTACGCGCCGAAGAATGTCATCACGCAGCTCAACGAAATCCGCGAGAAGCTGGTCTGCGTGCGCGGCAACTGCGATGCTGAGGTTGACCAGATGGTGCTCACCTTCCCCATCATGGCCGAGTATACGCTGCTTGAGTGGCAGGGTCATCTTATCTACGCCACCCACGGCCATCATGCAAATCCCGACAATCCTCCGCCGCTCATTCCCGGCGATATTCTCTTCAACGGTCACACCCATGTGCCCGCTATCCGCCGCTGCCAGCCGGGTGATATGGATTTCCTCTACCTCAATCCCGGCTCCATCACCATCCCCAAACAGGGAAGCGCCAAAGGCTATATGCTTCTTGACGATGCGATCTATCACAAGACCCTCGACGGCGAAGTGCTGCAGCGTGTGACGCTGGCGGACATCGGCTGGTAAGATGCGTCTGTCCCACGGCTTTGAGCCGGTCTATGACACCTCGAGCCGCATCCTGATTCTGGGCAGCTTCCCCTCGGTGCAGTCCCGGGAAAACGGATTTTACTACGGCCATCCCCGCAACCGCTTCTGGCCGCTGCTGGCAAGGCTCTGCAGTGAGGACACCCCCGGCTCCATCGACAACAAAAAGGCTTTTCTCCTGCGGCGCGGCATTGCGCTGTGGGATGTGGTGCAAAGCTGCGAGATCACAGGCTCGTCCGATGCTTCCATCCGGGATGTGGTGCCCAACAACGTACCGCAGATTCTTGCGTCTGCGCCGATTGAGCGCATCCTCACAAACGGCCGCACGGCAGACAATCTCTACCGGCGGTTTCTCCTGCCGGTGACCGGCATCGACGCCGTCTGCCTGCCCTCCACGAGCCCCGCAAACGCTGCCTGGACAATCGACCGGCTTGCCGATGCCTGGACGCCTGCCCTGCGGGAACTGCTTTGAGCCCCTTTCCGGTTTTCAGTATACCCCTCCCGGCCTTTGCTTGTCAAGCAGGCTCTCCGGGTTATATTTTCCTGCTCTTCGGGCAGGATATCAGTATTCATATGTTTCATCACAGAAAGGAATCTTCACCATGACCTATCGTGAATTTATCTCTGCCAATCATGATCGTATCATCGAGGATATCCGTACCCTCGTCAACATCCGCAGCGTCAAAGGTGATCCCGCGCCCGGCGCGCCCTACGGCGAAGGTGTGCGGAAAGTGCAGCTTGCCGCGATGGATCTCTGCCGTGAGGCAGGCCTTGAGGTCGTTGACTGCGAAGGCCGTATTGCCTATGCCCATCTGGGTCCCAAGGATCAGTTCATCGGCGTCATCGCCCATCTGGATGTTGTACCCGAGGGCAACGGCTGGGATTCCGATCCCTACTGCATGATCGAGCGCGACGGTTATCTGGTCGGCCGCGGCACCGGCGACAACAAGTCTCCCTTCGTCCTCACGCTGTATGCTCTGAAGTATCTCATCCAGGAAAAAACGCCTCTGCGCTACGGCATCCGTCTCTTCATGGGTCTGGACGAGGAATGCGGCATGACCGATATCGACTATTATCTGGAAAACTACCCCGCGCCGGTCTTTACCTACACCCCCGACTCCGCTTTCCCCGTCGGTCACGGTGAAAAGGGTATCCTCTCGGCTGACTTCGTCTCCCCTGCCATCGTTCCCGGCGCCATTCTCTCCTTTGAGGGCGGTGTTGCCTCCAACGTGGTGCCCGACCGTGCCGAGGCCGTGGTAAAAGCCTGCCGCTGCAAGCTGGACGCGGTGCTGTCCGATCATCCGGCTATCACCCTGGAAGCGGACGGCGACAATGTGAAGGTGCTCGCCGCCGGTAAGGCTGCCCATGCAGGCGGCCCCGAAGGCTCCGTCAATGCCATCGGCAAGCTGGCAGATTATCTTCTGGCCTCCGGTGTCTGCAATGATACCGAGACTCAGGCGCTCACCTTCCTCTCCGATGCCGCCGGTCAGCTCGACGGCACCCTCTACGGCATCAACGGCGCTGACGGTCTCTTTGCCCCCAACACCATCATCGTCGGCATGGCAAGCCTCGCAGACGGTCACCTGACCTTCAATGTCAACAGCCGTTACGGCACCGCCATTGCCCCTGAGGTCATCGAGCAGCGTCTGGAAGCCGCAGCCCGCGATCGCGGCTTTACCCTCACCAATATGGATAACTCCAAGCCCTTCTATCTGGATCCCGAATATCCTGCCGTGAAGCTGCTGTGCTCCATCTTCAACGAGCTCACCGGCTCCGACAAGAAGCCCTATGTCATGTCCGGCGGCACCTATGCCCGCCATATCCCCAACGCCGTTTCCTACGGCACCGGCGGCCTCAATGCCGACGGCCGTGAGACCCCTGAATGGGTAGGCGGCGCTCATATGAAGAACGAAGCCGTGCGCATCGCCAATCTTGACCTTGCGCTGGAAATCTTCATCCAGACCCTTGAAAAGCTCCAGACCGTGGAACTGTAAACAACCGACCGTTTTCATTACGGCGCCGCTGGATTCAGACGGCGCCGTAATTGCAGAGGCGCTCACCTATATATCACGTCAGATTGGAGCATTCAATATGAAAATACGTCAGAATATAGCGCATTTAGCGGCTGCGCACCCTCAGAAGCGCACTTTTTCTGCTCAGATTGATCCCACCGACTATGCCGATCCCCTCTTCGGCGTGGGAAGCGCCACCTCCGCCGGTCCTACTCTGCCCGCCGGTTCCATTCATCCCAGTCCCGAAACGCTGGAAAAGGACTGCGGCGGTTATCTGCGCAATCAGCCCATTATCGGTTTTGGCAACGCCTTTATCTCGGGTGCCGGCGGGCGCAAATGCTACGGCAATTTTCTGCTTGCGCCGATGACAGGCAAGATTGCGCTTGACCATGCCGCACGTGCCTCGTTTGCGGTAAAGGGCAGTGAAATTGCGCGGTCGTATGAGTACCGTGTGACGCTTGAAAACGGCATTTCCGCAAAGGTTACGCCTGCCCATAATGCGGCAATCTATGAATTTGTATTTCCCGCCGGCAAGGAAGCGGTACTGCTCATCGACGCCGCACACAAGCTCGACATCGACGCCTGCATGAAGGAAGGCAATGTGACGCTTGATCCCGACGGTATGGCGGTATGCGGCGGCGGTTTATGTACCGGCAACTACGGTCCCAACGACTGGCGTATGTATTTTGCGCTGAAGTTTGATACCACGCCGACCGAAACCGGATACTTCAAGGGCAACACCGTCACCGCCAATGACGGCGGCGCGGTTACGGTCGAGGCCGAACCGCTCGGCCGACTCGGTGCGTATCTCAAATTCGGCGTACCTGAAAAACCGCTTGCTGTTAAGGTAAAAATCGCGATTTCCTTTGTCAGCATCAACCGCGCGGATCAGTTTTTAGCCGAACAGATCCCGGGATTTGATTACGACGCGGTACGGGACGCTGCGCACGGCATCTGGCGGCAGACACTGGGCTGCATCGAGCTTGCATCGGAAGACTCTGCACTGCTTCGCCGGTTCTATACGGCGATGTACCACATGAACGTCCAGCCCCGTGACCGTACCTCCGATCACGGTACATGGGACGACTTCCACACGCTCTGGGATACCTGGAAAACGGTATTTCCGCTGTATTCCCTGCTCTATCCCAGGAAGATGGGCGAGATTATCGACTCATTTCTCGACCGAGCTGACAAAAACGCCGCACTGGGCAACGGCATTGTCATCGGTGACGAATACTCAAACGGTGAGGAATTTGTTTGCGGTCAGGGCGGCAATGACGTTGACAACGTGATCGTTGACGCTTACCTCAAGGGTGTTGAACTGTTCCGTCATGACTGGGAAAAGGCCTACGAAGTTCTCCTGAAGAGTTCCGATGAGATGCGTACAAGAGAGTATATCGAGCTTGGATTCGCTGCCGATTCCCGTATGACCGTTTCGGGCGTTGAATACTCCGGGCGCTTCAAGTCGGGTTCGGGTACGCTTGGCTTTGCATTCAACGACCGTGCGATCCTCAACGCTGCAAAAGAGCTTGGCACCGCCGAGGACTGTGAAAAATATGAAAAACGTGCGCTCAACTGGCTCAATGTGTGGAATAATGAGCTTGTAAGCGAGGGATTCACCGGATTCCCCCAGGGACGTCATGCAGACGGAAGCTTTGATGCAGGCTACGACCCCCACGGCGGTTACAATACCCACTACTATGAAGCAACCGGCTGGGACGCCTCTTATATCAATTACAACGACGTTCCGAATCTGGTCCGGACCATGGGCGGACGCGAGACGTTCATCAATCGCCTGCTCTGGGCTTGCTCACACAGTGTCAACTACTATAACGATGACCTCGGCAGGGAAGGCTACCTCAACTTTACCAACGAGCCTTCCTTCCATATTCCGTGGCTCTTCTGCACCGACGAGATCCGCCGTCCCGATCTGGCGGCAAAGGTCATCGACGATGTCATCAAGCGCTTCTCCCTGGCCGACGACTATCCCGGCGACGAGGATAACGGCGGCATGTCGTCCTACTACGTTTTCCTCATGTGCGGCTTCTTCCCCTATGCCACCACGGAAAACTATTATCTGCACGGCACCCGTGTGGAAAAAATCACCTTCCACCTCGGCAACGGCCGTGACCTGCTCATCACCGGCGAAAACGTGGAGCCTGAAAACATCTACGTGCAGTCCGCCACCTGGCAGGGTCGTGAGCTCTCCTGCTGCAAGCTGACCCACCGCCAGATTCTGGAAGGCGGCGAGCTGCATTTTGTCATGGGTTCCGAGCCCTCCGACTGGGGCAGACAGTAATACGCAGATTTTTTCCGTCTGCGCTTTCAATCTCCGAAAAAAACTCTTGCCAACAGCCAATCTTTGTGGTATACTTTGTCCCAAATTCTTCTCCCTGTATGAAAGAGGTTTCTATGTCGAAAACCATTACCTACGCGCAGGTGCGCGACTCCGAAGAAATCAAAACCTATATCGCGCAGGCCGATGCCTCCCTCAAAGCCATGGGCTTTACCGAGCACAGCTTTGCCCATGTGGGCAAGTGCGCCCATACTGCGTCCCTGATTCTGCAGCGTCTCGGATTTCCCGCAAGACTGCAGGAGCTGTCCCGCATCGCCGGCTATATGCACGATATCGGCAACGTGATCAATCGTGTGGATCACGCCCAGTCCGGCGCCATGATGGCCTTCCGTATTCTTGACCATATGGGCATGGATCCCGCGGATATTGCCGTTGTCGTCACCGCCATCGGCAACCATGACGAGCACACGGCATTCCCCGTCAACGAAGTCGCCGCAGCTCTCATTCTCGCCGACAAGACCGACGTGCGCCGTACCCGTGTACGCGGCACCGACATGACCAAGTTTGACATCCACGACCGCGTCAATTACGCCGTTGAGTCCAGCGAAGTCACGCTCTATCCCGAACGTCATGAAATCTGGCTGGAGCTGACCATTGACACCAAGCACTGCGCCGTGATGGAGTATTTTGAAATCTTCCTTGGCCGCATGATGCTCTGCCGCAAGGCTGCCGACCATCTGGGGCAGCGCTTCAAGCTGCGCATCAACGGTCTGGAGCTTATCTGAGCCCACAATTGAAACGTCTGCATCCCTTCCGGAACCTGCTTCCGGAAGGGATTTTTTATTTTCTCCCCGCCATGCGCCGTACCCAGCGCAGATCCTCCATGCCGACCGCGCCGCAGGCTGCAAGGGAGGCAATGTATACGGCGAGCATCGCCGCAATGGCTGCCGCCATCCCCCATGGCGTGCCGAAAATCCCCAATGGACGTGCAAACAGCCGTACAAGTGCTCCTGCAAGTCCCGCGCACAGGCAGGGCTTGATAATCCAGTTACCCCAGCGCAGCCGCAAACCGGTTGTGCGCAGCAGCATCACCAGGCTCACCGCCGGATCCAGAATATTGGACACGTACATCACTGCTATAAATCCCGGAAAGCCAAATACCGGCACCAGTACCAGCACCATCGCCACCCGGATCAGCGAGTCGATGAGATTGCAGCGCAGAACGCTGAGCTGCCGGTCCAGTCCTTTGAGCATACCGTCCACCACCGCGTCCAGATACATCAGCGGAACAAGCGGCGCCAGATACAAAAGAAGTCTCCCCACTTCTGCCGAATCGTACACCAGCGTGCCCAGTTCCTGAGAAAAGGTCACGAATACCGCCGTCACCAGGATTGACAGCAGCAGACAGGCCTGCAAAACCCTGGCAATCGGCCCGTTCATGCTCCGTGCGCCGTCCCGTACCCGGGCTTCGGAGATTTCCGGGATCATCAGGGCAGAAAACGCCGAGATCAGCGCCGCCGGGAAGAACAGCAGCGGCAGCGCCATGCCCCGTACCATGCCGTACTGTGCAAGAGCTGTGTCCTGCGCCGTACCTCCCCGGCGCAGTCCCGCCGGAATCAGCGCATTCTCCACCGTACGCAGGCCTGCGCCCAGACATGCCGTGGCGGATACGGGTACCGCAACTCTTGTGAGCCTGGTCAGTACCCCGGTTCCGGTACTCTCCTGCTGCCGTCCGGGACGAAAGCGATAAAATAGCCCCAGATAGCTGCAGCTGATGAGCTCCGATGCGGTGGTTCCCAGCACAATCGCCGCGCAGCCGTACTCGATGCCCCGGGAGGCCATGGAATTGACAAGGGATGCAAACACCGCGATCTCCACGGCCTGTTCCACCACGTCGGCAGTCGCCGGCAGGAATGCCCGGCGGCGGGCATAAAAATAGCCCTTGAGGCAGGCAGCCGCTGCCATGAAAGGCAGAGCAGGCGCCAGAATGCGCAGGCTCAGTACCGTGCGCGCATCTCCCAGCAGGCTTTTGCCGATGAATTCTGCACCGAACCACAGACCAAGGCCGGCTGTGATGCCAAGGCTCAGCGCATAGCCAAGGGACACCTGCAGCACCCGCCGGTTGTGCTTCTCCCGCGCCATGTCCTCCGACACAAGCCGCGTCACCGCCGTGCTGATACCAGCCGTCGCCAGCGTCACGGCAAAGGAAAACGCAGACTGCACCAGTGTATAAAGCCCCAGTCCCGGCGCTCCGACCCGGGATGCCGTGAACACCCGGTAGATCATGCCGCTTGCCCGCAGCAGAAGGCTGACACCGGTGATGATGGCCGCATTGCGCAGAATCTGTTGTCGATTCATGGGATTCCTCCGCATACCAGAATTGCGCATCCGCGGTACGCAGAGCTCACCGCTGTGTGCACGTCCCTTCATGTTATGCGGCATTTTCCCAACATATGATTGACGCAGCCTGCTATGATGTGGTATGATAGAATTAACCAGAGCTGTGCCTTCCCATCAGCGCAGCTTATCGTCTCACCGCTTTGGAAGGAAGTGTCATGTGTCCATGACTGAACGTTGGGATCTGCTCGATGAGCAGTGCCGCCTGACCGGGAAAACCATGCTGCGAGGGCAGCCGGTGCCTCCGGGTTACTATTACCGTTTCGTGCACGTTTTCGTCCGCAATTCTGCAGGTCAGCTTCTGGTACAGAAGCGTTCGCAGACCAAAAAATCCTTTCCCGGCACATGGGCCGTCACCGGCGGCGCCGTCATTGCCGGTGAAACCAGCCGCGAGGCTGCCGGTCGCGAACTTGCCGAGGAGATGGGCATCCGTCCGCCTCTCACGGCCTTTCACTTCGTCGACCGCATCCGCCTGGCCCATGCATTCCTCGATATCTGGTCCACCACAACCGAGCTCACCATTGATGAGATGGTGCTGCAGCCCGACGAGGTGGATGCCGCGCGTTTTGTCAGCCCTGCGGAGTTTGTGCGCATCGCAACACCCGGTTCCGGCCGCCATGCCCCCGCCTATCAGCTCGCGCTCACCCGTTATCTGCGCCGTGAGGGACTTCTCGGCGCCCTCGGCGAGCGTCCGTTTCTCCCCTGTACCTGTATGTAAGCAGACCTATCATACGACTTCAAGGAGGCCAATTTCATGAAGCCTGTTCGCGTCATGTCCGTTTTCGGTACCCGTCCCGACGCCATCAAAATGTGCCCGCTGGTGCTGGCACTGGAAAAGGATTCCCGCACGGAAAGCATCGTCTGTCTCTCGGCGCAGCATCGTGAGATGCTGGATCAGGTCATCCGCCGCTTCGGCGTGAAGCCCGACTACGATCTCAACATCATGAAGCCCCGCCAGACTCTCTATTCCATCACAAACGATCTGCTCACCGGCCTGGAGCCTGTGCTGGCCGAGGCAAAGCCCGACATCGTGCTGGTTCACGGTGATACCTCCACCTGCTTTGTGGCGGCTCTCGCGGCGTTTTACGCCAAGATCCCTGTCGGCCATGTCGAAGCGGGTCTGCGCACCTACGACCGCTACTCTCCCTTCCCCGAGGAGATGAACCGCTGCCTGGTCGGCCGCATTGCCACCCTGCATTTTGCCCCCACCGAGCTCAACCGTGAAAACCTTGCCCGCGAGGGTCTGACCGAGAACGTGGTCATCACCGGCAACACCGTCATCGACTCGATGAAGTACACCGTGCGCGAGGATTATCGGTTCGAAAACGAAGTTCTGGCCTCCCTTGACTTTTCTGCAGGCCGCTATGTGCTGCTCACTGCCCATCGCCGCGAAAATCTCGGTGAGCCGCTGCGCAACATCTGCCGCGCTGCCCGCCGTCTCGCCGCCGAGTATCCCGACCTGCACATCATCTACCCCGTGCATCTCAATCCCGCCGTGCGCGAGATCGTCTACGCCGAGCTGGGTGATGTGGAGCGCATCCACCTCATCGAGCCCACCGACGTTGTGGACAACCACAACCTCATGGCCAAGTGCACCTTTGTCATGACCGACTCCGGCGGCATTCAGGAAGAAGCCACCGCCGTGGGCGTTCCCACGCTGGTGCTGCGCACCGAAACCGAGCGTCCCGAGGGTCTCTCCACCGGCATCCTGCGTCTGGTCGGTGTGGATGAAAATGTCATCCACGATACCGCTGCAAAGCTCCTGTCCGACCGTGACTTCTACGATGCCATGGCCCACGCCGCCAATCCCTACGGCGACGGCTTTGCCTCCGAACGCATCATCGACGCCATTGTTGCCTGGAAGGAAAACAACTGATGAAGTTTTCCGTATTCACCGATCTGCATCATCATCCCGGCGTCTTTATGGGTGGTACGGACGAGGATCTCGCGTTTATCCAGAAGCGTGCCGAAGAGGAAAACTGCGCGTTCATCATCCATGCAGGCGATTTCTCCCACGGACCGTCGCTGGTTCCCGACTACGTGGAAAAGTACAACAGTTTCCACATCCCGAGCTACCACTGTCTGGGCAACCACGACACCGACGTGACCCCTTACGCCGAAACCCTGCGTATGTACAATATGCCCGACGGGCATTACTTCTTCGACAACGGCGGCTACCGTTTCATCGTATGTGACCCGAACTACTTCCATGTCGACGGCGAGTACATCCACTATGACATGAGCAACTACTATCCCTTCGGCGCATACCGCGACTTTATGCCGCCCGAGCAGCTTGCCTGGCTCCGGGAAACCATTGATTCCGCGCCCGGTCCCTGTATTTTCATTAGCCACGAGAGTTTTGAGCGCGCAAACGGCGTTCAGAACCGCGATGAAGTGCTGAAAATCATCCAAGAAGCCAATCTGAAAAAGCCCCACAGTGTCATTCTCTGCATCAACGGCCATTATCACCGCGACTTCATCCGTATTCTTGACGGCGTGTGTTATTTCGACCTGAATTCCGCGTCCTACGATTGGGTAAGCATCAAGCACGACAACTATCCCAGGGAGCTGTGCGAAGAAATCCGCCTTCTCTCCAATACGCTTGTCTACAACGATCCCATCCACGCGATCATCACCCTCGAGGGTACCACCATTACCATCGAAGGTATGGAGAGTTCCATGTTCATGGGCATCAACCGTGAACACACCGAAAATCCCATCTATGATGCCGCAGGACGTCCCGTCACGCCGCGGGTACAGTCTGCAAAGATTACACTGGGCTAAAGGAGAACATAAATGTTAAAGATCCTCGTTGTCACCGATATGCATTATGCCGCGCCCGACGAGCGTTCCACGATTGCTGCCCGCCGGGGTGATCTGACCCTGCGGCTGCTGGAAACCCTCAAAGGTCTGGCCCCTGAATGCGACGCCGTCTGCGTGCTGGGTGACATCATCGAAAACGGTTTTCGTGACACGGCGCCCCTTCGCTGGGCAGAGTTCCGCGCGGTGCTGGAAGGCTTCGGCAAGCCTCTGTTCGTGCTGCCGGGCAATCACGATCGCCGTCCCGACGCCTTTGCCGAGGTTTTCGGCAAGCCCGCTCCTGTCAAGGTCGGCGACTATACCATCATCCCCTTCTGGGATCACTACGACGAACACGACGTCTGCACCCGCGATCTGGACGCCATGGAAGCACAGCTCGATGCTGCCGAAGGCTCCGTGATCGTGCTGCAGCACTCCACCATCCTGCCGGCCATCGATTCGGCCTATCCCTACACGCTGCCGCAGCACAAGGACATCGCCGCTTCCTACACACGTCACGGTGTGGCGCTGTCCCTGAGCGGTCACTACCACTGGGGCATTGAGCCCTTCGTGGAGGACGGCGTGACCTACGCCGCCGTGCCTGCGTTCTGCGAGTCTCCCTTCCGCTACGCAGTCGTGACGGTGGACGGTAATCAGGTTGACATGCAGGTACTGACTCTCGAAGGTATTTTCAAAGAATAAGCCGCGTATCAAAAAAGAGGCACGTTTCTATCGAAACGTGCCTCTTTCGTATTTTACGATTACTTCTTATCTTCCTTTGCGTCCTTGGCGGCCTTCGTCGTGGTCTTCACATCGCCTTCTGCCTTGCCGCCGTCCTTTTCGTCCTCTTTCTCTTCCTCAACGCCCAGAACCTTCAGGCTTCTGAGGCTGTCAAGGAACGCCGTGCCATCACGGCGCACAACCTCGAGGCTGGTCAGGATACAGGAATTGGTGACATGGGCCTTGTTATCATAATAATACTCCGGCACCGGCGCCACCACATAGGGAACCTTTTCATCCATGCCCAGATAGATAAACGCCTGATCGCCGCTGAACAGCAGACTGCCGGGATTGGCTTCGGTCAGCGTCTTGAGCCGCTCATCCGAGGATTCGGACGCCATGTCGGTCTCAATGGCCGTCAGCTTTTTCTGCTGCGCGGTGGTCGAGGGCATTGTGATGCCGAACACACGGTAGATATCCACCACGAACGCGGCATTATCGCGGCCGCCGGCCAGACGATTGACGCAGTTGCGCGCTCCCACCAGGCTCATGGCCTGCCTGACCACATTGGCGGGAGTGTAGTCCAGATACCCGATACTCACATCGTCGGAGATGGGAATCAATGCCGGCTGATACTCAAGGTATCCAAAGCTGTTGAGCGTGGGATACTGTACCACGTAGCAGCCTTCGCTTCCGCGGCCGGAAATCTCGGAACCGACGTGGTCATCGTCGTAGAGCGGCAGCTTCGTACCCATGTACAGCGTCTGTCCGGACACTGCAGGATTATAGGGATCCACTTCCAGCGTGATGGACGGGGCCGTGACCACCAGGAACAGGGTTTCCTCCTGATAGCTGACCCAGGAACCCTTCTCCATCAGAATCAGGTCTTCCATACGCACCCAGCCGCGCTGATTGGCGCTCTGCACGTAGAACCAGTCCTGCCCGAAGTTCATGTGAAGCACCACCACGGCTTCACCCACCAGCAGCATACCCTGCTGGAACACATCTTCTTCCCGAAGCTCCATGTCCTCGTAGGCAGCGTTCATCGTGGGGAACAGGCGCACCGGCGCATTGGCCGCAGCAATGGCAAAGCTGACCTTATTGGAATCGGAAACGCCTTCGGCATTGACGGAGGCCACCAGTTCATCAAAATAGCCTTCGCCGTAGAGACTGCCGTCGGCAGCGTAGAGATCAGATGCGGGAAGCTGCGCTTCACCCAGCCAGCGCTTGAGCTGCGTACCGGTCACGGTACTGGCATAACCCACCAGGTCCACGACCTCGCCGCCGGATTTGGCGACGGTCTGCTCGTTGAACAGCTCGATATCGTCGGCATCCATCAGCACCACATCAGGCTCCTTGACCTTGCCGGTCCAGTATGCAGCGTCATACATGGCTTCCGTCACGCTGGGCATGTGGACAATGATGGGATTTTGCTCTTCTTGATTATTTCTGCCGCAGCCGGAAAGCAGGCTGACCAGGCATATGACCGAAAGGCATATCGCCGCAAACCGTTTCATACGTTCTAACTCCTTGGAAATGAGGTTTTACTGAATCAGTATAACACAGCCCACTCCTGGATTCAATGTTTTTCATGAAAGTTTTCGACTTTTTTCAGATACAGATTCTGGATACTCCCTTTTTTCTCCCTGCAATTCCACCGGTTCCTGCGCTGTTGCAGAAAAACACAAAAAACCGCTCTTGGTTTTGGCTAGAATCACGCTTGCCAGTGGTGGGGCATGGTGTTAGAATAAAGTGTCCTGGGTTTTTGCAGGTAAGGGAGGATTTTACAGTTTATGAAAAAAGGTTTTGACAACGAGCTGTACATGCGCCGCCAGACAGAAGAGATCAGAAAGCGTATGCAGTCTTTCAACAAGCTATACATGGAATTTGGCGGCAAGCTCTTTGACGACTATCATGCCGCGCGTGTTCTGCCCGGCTTTGACGTCAACGCAAAGATCAAGCTTCTGCAGAACTTCCGCGATCAGGCCGAGATCGTCTTCTGCATCAATGCAGGCGATATTGCCAAGTCAAAAATCCGCGCCGATTTCGGTATTACCTACGAACGCGACCTTCTGCGCACCATCGATATCTTCCGCGATCTGGGGCTCCTGGTCAACGGCGTCGTCATCACCCAGTATGTGGACCTGCCGGCCGTCGATACCTTCCGCAAGCTCCTCGAGCGCGGCGGTATGCGCACCTATATCCACCACACCATCCACGGCTATCCCTCCGACATCGACTACGTCTGCAGCGAAGATGGCTTTGGCCGCAACGATTACATCGAGACGACCCGTCCGCTGGTAGTCGTGACCGCTCCGGGCGCCAGCTCCGGCAAGCTTGCCACCTGCCTGTCCCAGCTCTACCATGAAAACCGCCGCGGTATCTCGGCAGGCTACGCAAAATTTGAAACCTTCCCCATCTGGAATATCCCCCTCAAGCATCCGGTCAATCTGGCCTATGAAGCCGCCACCGCCGACCTCAAGGATGTCAACATGATCGACCCCTTCCATCTGGAAGCCTACGGCGAAACCGCCGTCAACTATAACCGCGACATCGAGGTTTTCCCCATCGTGCGCACCATTCTCTCCCGCATCACCGGCAAGTCCCAGCTTTATCGTTCTCCCACCGATATGGGCGTCAACATGGCCGGTTTCGGCATCGTCGATGACGAAACTGTCCGCAAGGCTGCCTGCGAGGAGATCCTGCGCCGCTACTATCAGGTTCACTGTGACTACAAATTCGGCCGCGTCGGCGAGGAAACCGCCGAGCGCCTCAATCTTCTGCTCAAGCAGATGGAAATGCGTCCCGAGGATCGTGCCGTCGTGGAGCCTGCCCGCGCCCGTGCCGCCGAGTCCGGCAGCGCCGCGCTCTCCATCCAGCTGCCGGGCGGCCGCATCGTCACCGGCCGCGCCTCCGAGCTTCTCGGCGCACCGTCGAGCTGCGTGCTCAACGCCGTCAAGGTTCTGGCAGGGCTTCCTGATGAGCTGCATATGCTCTCCCCGCTGTTCCTCGACCCCATCACGGAACTCAAAAAGGACAAGCTGCACTCCAAGGATCCCACGCTGACCCTCTCCGAGACGCTCATCACCCTGAGCATCTGCGCCGCCACCAATCCCACGGCGGAGCTGGCTCTGTCCAAGCTCGACGAGCTCTCCGGCTGCGAGGCCCACAGCTCCTGCATCCTCAGTTCTTCCGATGCCTCCACCCTGCGCAAGCTCGGTCTGCGCGTGACCTGCGAACCGGAGTTTGCCTCCGATGATCTCTACAACGTCTGATCCCCTGTCCAAGGAGGAGCCTCTTATGAAAGCCTATGCCGCCTTCTCTCCCACGGATATCCGCATGATCGACCTGCCCATCCCGGAACCGGACGACTATGAAGTGCTGGTCAAACACGAAGGCTGTGTTTTCTGCAATACCACCGACCGCATGATTGTGGACGAGCTGTTTGCAACGCCTGCCTATCCTGTGGTATTCGGTCACGAAAGCTTCGGCAAGGTTGTGAAGGTGGGCTCGAAGGTCCGCAAGTACCGGCTCGGCGACCGCGTCATCTGCTCCAATGCCATCGTTAAAGGCTTTGACGGCACCTATTATTCCTCCTGGGGTGCATTTGCCGAATACGGCATCGCCGGTGATCTGGACGCTTACCTCGCCGACGGCAATCCGCTTGATGCGGCCAACAATTACCGCCGCCGGTATGCGGCAAACTCCGTCATTCCCTCTCATCTGCCGCCTGAAAAGGCCTGCCTTGCCTTTCCCCTTGCGGAAACTGCCAGCGCAGCGCTTCAGGTCGGTCCCGTCGCCGGCAAGCATGTGGCGGTCCTCGGCACCGGCATCGCCGGGTATTCTCTGACCTATTTCACCCACCTCTATGGCGCAGCCTCCGTCTCCACGCTGGGACGCCGTGCATCCCGCCTTGAAACCGCCGCAAAGCTCGGCGCTGACCACACGTTCCTGTCGATGCGGGATATGTGTGCCTTTGCCGAGACCATCGGAGGTTTTGATGTGATCTTTGAGGCCTCCGGAAACTACGCTATCCTCGCCGAGGGGCTCCCCTGCCTCAAGGAAAACGGTATCTTTGCTTCCTACGCCGTTCCCCATCAGCCCTACAGCTTCAATCTCCTGCGCTGTCCCAAGAGTTTTCGCTGGCAGCGGGTTGATCCCCGCGTCCCCGATGCGCTGGATCGGGTTGCGGCGCTGCTCGACCGGGATCAGATCCCGGTGGATGCCCTGCTGACCCATGTATGGGACTTTGACGAGCTTCCCCGCGCCTTTGAACAGGTGCGTGCAGGCAAGGTCATCAAGGGTCTCGTGCGCATCGGCTGATCCGAATAAACTTTTCACTGTATATACAAGGAGGGTTTTTGCCATGTCCATTCGTTTTGTGACGCCTGTTGACGGTCAGATGCTGACCGATACCGCCGGTGTGCGCAAGGGCGACGTGCTCGCCGTATCCGTCGTGATCGACGCCTGTCCCGACGCCAAAATCAGTGTCAACGGCATCCCCGCCGTATACGCAGACGGCGCTCACCGCGCCACTGTGGAGCTGGACGGTTACCGCGTGACGCTGGAAGCCGTTGATGAAGCAAGCGGCGACTCCGCCCGTGCCGGTATCTACTGGCTGCGTGATTTTGATCACCGCTACGCCTTCTCCGTGGACGACAACATCTGGTTTTTACAGGATCTGCACCTCAACCGCGATACTTACACCTCGATCTTTGACAATGCCTACCTTGCCATGTACAAGGAGCTGCACGATACCTTCGGTACCTGCATCCGCCTCAACATCTTCTATTCCACTCCCCGTCTGGGCGGCTTCAATCTCTCCCAGATGACCGACAAGTACCGTGACGAGTTCCGAGCCAACTCCGACTGGCTGCATCTGGCCTTCCACGCCGATCAGGAGTTCCCCGAGTGGCCCTACTCCAACGTCACCTATCAGCGTATGCAGAAGGATTACGCCGACATCGCCCGTGAGATCAAGCGTTTCGCCGGTCAGGACGCCATGGAAAACGCCACAACCATCCACTTCGGTTCCGGCAACCGTCCCGCCGTGCGCGCCATCCGTGCCCGCGGCATCACCACCCTCATGGGTTATATGGAAGTCCAGGACGGCAAGAGCTTTGTCAGCTACTACCTCTCCCCCGAGGAAGTGGACAAGGTCAATGAGTACGGCTTCTGGAAGGATCACGGCGAGGATATGACCTTCGGCCGTATCGACTGTGTCATGAACCTCTATCCCGTCGAGGGCATCCGTGCCCGTCTGGACGAGGGTCTGGTGCGCTTCCCCAAGCGCGGCTACATCGAGCTGATGATTCACGAGCAGTATTTCTATCCGGATTATTCTGCCTACATCCCCAACTACAAGGAACGCATCTTCGCAGGCGTTCAGTGGTGTGTTGATCACGGCTACAAGCCCTGCTTCTCCGGCGACGCAACAGCCCAGTGGTAATCTGTTCTGCCTGTCCCCGCCGCTGCGGGGCTGTCCGTGATGAGCTGACCGGACAGGGATACTGCCGCATGGGCACACTGCCCCGCATCGCCCGGGCCGCACCGCACTATGGCGAAGAGCCCTGCATCAGCGGCACACGCGGCTCCGGTACCATCTTCTTCTCCGGCTGCTGCCTTGGCTGCGTATTCTGCCAGAACGAGCACATCAGCCACGAGGGCTTCGGCGAGGTCGTCTCCGTGGAGCGCCTGCGCGCCATCATGGAGGATCTTGCCTCACGCTGCCACAATGTCAGTCTCGTCAGCGCCAGCCACTATACCGAAGTCTGCCGGGAAGTGCTGGATAAACCGCTGGGTGTACCGGTGGTCTACAACTCCGGCGGCTACGACACCCTTGAGGCACTGCGCAGTCTGGAAGGCAAAGTCCAGATCTATCTGCCGGATTTAAAGTACCGTTCCAGCCTTCTTTCATCCCGCTATTCCGCCGCAAAGGACTATTTTGAAGTCGCCACCGC
Organism: Oscillospiraceae bacterium; assembly: GCA_015067675.1. Classification (GTDB taxonomy): domain Bacteria; phylum Bacillota; class Clostridia; order Oscillospirales; family QAMX01; genus SIG502. Next base: position 45,064 of record SVMB01000001.1, on the reverse strand, counting down.
CGCCATACAGGAGATGATCCGTCAGGTCGGCCTCTGCGAGTTTGACTCCGACGGCATCCTTCGCCGCGGCGTCTTGATCCGGCATCTGGTGCTGCCGGGATACGCTGCAGATTCGCTGGCCGTTCTGCGCTGGTGCCGGGACAATCTTCCAAAAGGCGTCTGGTACTCGGTGATGGCTCAGTATACCCCCTGTGGGAAGGCCCGCTCCATGCCGCCGCTTGACCGTACTCTCACGCCCCGGGAATATGACCGCGTAACGGCTTTTCTGAGCGACAACGACATGCTGGACGGCTACATTCAGGAGCTTTCCGCCTCCGGTACGGAGGAAATCCCCGATTTTGACGCCCTGACGGGTGTTCACGAACACAAATAGGGAGGATTTGTACATGAACGTCTATCTGATGGTTGATCTGGAAGGCATCAGCGGCATCTACTGTCCCGATCAGGTCATGTCTGACGGTCACCGTCTGGCCGAAGGCCGTGCCTATATGACCGCCGACATCAACGCCTGTGTCGAAGCCTGTAAGGAAGCAGGTGTTGATAAGGTCTATGTGCGCGACTGTCACGGCGGTTCCAATACACTGATTTACGATCAGCTCACCCCGCTTGCCGATTACGCCATCTGCGGCTCCACCGGCAACAACCGCTTCGCCGGTCTTGAGGACTGCGACGCGGTGATTCTGCTGGGTTATCATGCCATGGCCGGTACACCGGCGGCGATCCTGGAGCACAGCATGAGTTCCAAGGGTGTGCAGAACTACTGGGTCAACGGCCGACTGGTCGGTGAAACCGCCATCGACGCCGCCATCGTCGGTGAGCGCGGCAAGCCCGTCATCATGGTCTCCGGCGACGACAAGGTCTGCGCCGAGGCACGTGAATTCCTGCCCTGGGTTGTGACCTGTGAGGTAAAGCGTGCCCTCAACTGCTTTGGCGGTATGCTGCTGCCCCAGGCCAAGGCTCATGCCCTGATTAAAGAAAAGACCCGCGAGGCTATCGCCGCTTTTGACACCATGAAACCCTACGTCATCGACCATCCCGTGGTCATGCGTCAGGAATGCGTCGAGCGCGGTCAGGTACCCTCGACCCACGGCAAGCCCTACATGCGCGTCATCGACGGCCGCACCTACGAGGTGGAAGCCGCCACGATGGAAGAAGCCCTGTTCCGCCTGTAAGCTCCCTTTTCCCATTCCACATCCGCACCCACTGTACAGCAAAAGGGCCGCAGCATCCGCCGCGGCCCTTTTTAATACCTGTTGGATTATTCTCCTGTCGATTCGGCTGTCCGAAGTGCTGCCGCCACGGCTGCAGCCGCCGCTTCTGCCGGAAAGGCAAAGGTAACCGCCGCCAGCTGACGCGGTGTCAGCATCCGCGGCAGCTCTTTTCCCGCCGGTTCTTCCGCCTCACGCAGCAGCATTCTGGCAATGCTGCGCGAGGAGAGCTTTTCCGTCTCCTGCAGCAGCTTTTCTCCCTTTTCCTGCAGACGCAGACTTCGGTCAGCAAGCTCTCCCAGAGCCTGCATATCCGGCTCAAGGGTGCAGGCTATCTGTGCATCCAGCGCCGACACAAACTCCGCCGCGGTGTATACCACCGTGGGATCCAGTTCAAATACCTGCGCGGCATTTTCCACCGCCGCAAGGGTCGGATCAATCTGCGTCTGCTTTGAGGCCGCATGCCCACGGATGTACAGATTACGGTACTTTCCCCGCAGGGTACGCAGGATGCGCAGCCGCAATGCCGGGAGAAGTCTTGCAAGCTCCGTACCGAAGTAGGTGCGCCAGCGCAGATCGCTGCGCTTGGCAGCTTCCATAAGCGGCGCCGTCTCCCCCTTTTCAAAGGCATAGAGCTTTCCTTCAAAGCGTCCCCGGGATTTGTACAGATCAAGATAGCCAAGCTGCATATTGCGCCGGGAGGTTTCCGGCTCAAACATCAGAATCGGCCCCAGATTCCAGGCCGTGCCGATGTATTCAACGCACACATTCTCCGGCAGCACGGGCCGTCTGTACAGGCCGATTGTCGCCAGATCCACCGCGATGATGCGCTCGGCGCCCCGCGCCAGCGCAAGCTCCACCGGCAGGCTGTCGTAAAATCCGCCGTCGATGTAGGATTTGTCTCCGATGGTCTGCTTTTTCATCGCCGGAAAGACGGTGGAGGATGCCATCAGGTAGTCAATAAGCATTCCTTCCGGGATCTCATCCAGATACAGCGTGCTGGGTTTTCCGTCCTCCAGCCGCACGGTCACAAGCCCCAGCTCAACGCCCGACTCCCGCACCTGCCGCTCATCCACGTGGGCTTCCAGAAGCCGCCGCAGCGGCGTCGTGTCAGCTCCCCGGTTGACGACGATCTCCCGTGCAAAGAGTCCCAGCCTTGCCAGCTTTTCCGTCACCGACAGGCTTTCATACGATTCCCGCTCCCGCTGAAGCGTCTCATCGTCTCCTGCTTCGATGCCCAGCACCATTTCCGTTGTGATGATGTTCCACAGCGCTTCCGCCGTATCATAATCCCCCTGCGCCGCCATCGCGCCGTTGAGGGCGCCGACGCTGGTGCCGGTGATGATATCAAAGGACTCTCCCAGCTCCCGCAGAGCTTTCCAGACGCCGACTTCGTAGGCGCCTCTGGCTCCGCCGCCGCCCAGTACCAATGCTGTTTTCACTGTTGAATCTCCTAAATCTGTCAGGGAAGTGATGATATGACCACAATTTCCTCTCCCGTCCTGCTCATGCGTTTTGATGACACAGGTAAGCTTATCCATTTCGGCTGTTCTGACGCAGACAACCGCCTGGATGTTGCCGTGCCTTTTGTCACGCTGGATACCGGCTCGGAACGTCTGCACCCGGTATCGCTCAGCGACAGCGAGGGCTACCTTTGCTTCACCTTTGCCGACGGATCGCTTTTTTATCTGCTGCCGACTTCTTCCGATGCAGGCATTGCCTTCGACACGGCAGGCTTCTTCCCCGCAATCAGCCTGACCGACGCACTCTGCGACGACCTGTCCGGTCTGCGCATTCTGTTTGGCCTGCCGGAGGGAATCCCCGGCGCCGTGGGTGCCGAGGTAACATCCGGATGCGCCGAATGCTGCACCGCGGCACTGCCGGAAGATGGTTTTATGGGAAAAAAGCTTGCCTTCACCATCGCAGACGGCTCAGATATCGATAGTGTGTCCCGTCTGATCCTGTTTTTTGCATAAAAACGCTCGTTACCCCACCGTAACCAGACTTCGCAGCTGTTCCAGACGCTTTTCGCCGATGCCTTCCACATTGTCAAGCTCTTCCACGCTTTTGAAGCCGCCATTTGCATCGCGGTAGGCAATGATGCGCGCCGCGATCTTTTCCCCGATGCCGGGCAGTGTCTCAAGCTGTGACTGGGTTGCGGTGTTGAGATTGAGCTTTCCGCTCAGAACTGTTGTCGCGGCGGTTGTCTGAGCGGCAGTCGTTGTCGTGGCAGCAGTCGTCTGCGCAGTTGTACTCAGCGGCGCACCGGTCGTCTGCACAGCAGAGGCGGCAGTGGACGCGGCAGGCGTGGACTGCGCAGCACTTGTGGTCACAAATACCGCCGATTCCTCCACCTGCGTCCAGCGTTCGGCCTCAATCTGCACTGTATGCAGAGCCGTGGTTTCGATATAGACGTTGATCGTTGTCCCCTGTGTGACACGCCCCAGCGTAAAGCCGAGGGTACCGACGCAGCAGACCAGCAGAAAGGTCAGCACAATGGAAATATAGCGATCGTTTCGCATGGTATGCATTCCCTTTCCACAAATAACTGCACAGACGCCCCGGCACGCTTTCGGTCTTGTCCGATCATCCGGCATGTGCTACAATGATAACAGATTTCGCAAGGAGGGATTGAACATGGAACTCTGGGATCTTTATACCGAAAACCTGGAGCCCACGGGGCTCACCCATGTGCGCGGCGTTCCGGTGCCGGACGGATACTATCATCTGGTCGTCCATGCCTGGATCCGCAATTCTGAGGGCAAATACCTCATCTCCCGGCGGGCAGCCTCCCGTCCGGCGTATCCACTTTACTGGGAATGCGTCGGCGGCTCGGTGATCAAAGGCGAGGATGGGCTGACCGGCGCCCTGCGTGAGACCGAAGAAGAGGTCGGACTGAAATTCGCGCCCGGGGATGCAACGCATCTCTTCTCCCGCGTACGAAAGACCATCAACGCTCGGGTCTTCAACGATATCCTCGACGTCTGGCTCTTCATCTACGACGGACCTGTATCGCTGGAAAATGCCACTACCGATGAGGTCTGCGACCTGAAATGGATGACAGTCGAGGAAATCCGCGCACTTTTTGACGCAGGCGAGCTTGTACCTACCCTTGGATACTTCTTTACCGACGTGGCAGGGAGATAACCCCCCGGCTGCATCGAAAAACCGTACTTTTTACTCCTTCACCGGGATCTCAAGGCCCGAAAGCAGGGTCGCGGCGTGCTCCACTGCTTCTTTCTCAAAAGGCTCGCCGCGGTAGCGGTAGTCAAAACTCTTGCAGAAACCGGACACATCGGACAGCTCCTTTTCAAGGGCAGAGAGCTGCAGCTCGGACAGACTCCTGATGAACGCAGATGCTGTTTTCTTCGGAAAAGCCTTCGCCGCGCGCTCGATGAGCTGGCCGTAATGAGGCATACAGAAGCCCGTCTGCTCGGAGAACAGCTTGCGGAAGTCCTCTTCCGTGCGCCACATATCCAGCAGGTTACGGTAATAGTGCTCCATCACGTCGGCGATGCGCTCACAGACAAAGCAGGTCTGTACACTCCTGGCCAGCGCCGTCACCTGCTTATCCTCACCCCAGCCGGAGGTGCCCCGCGCGGCCATGTCCTTCACCTGAGAGACCAGCGTTCCCAGGCGGCTCTCCATCGTCAGTGCCAGCGACAGGCGGTTCTTCATCGCCAGCATCGCCGTATAATGGGTCTGGCAGAAGCCCTTCTTATTGGTTTCCTCGCGCACATCGGGCTCCATCATCGCGGCGCCCATGATGTAATCCAGGGATTTTTCCTCGGTCTTGCGCTCCAGTCTGCACAGCGGGCAGCCGCAGCGCTCTTCAAATGCCTCGTTGATCGGGATGGTATAGATGGTCTCTTTCATGATCCGTTCCTCACTTTCGGAATCCGCTCTGTATTATGGCGCGGTATTTGCAAAAAAAGAATTGAAATTATAAAAACTCTGGCGTATAATAGGGATGTATGCTCAAGCGCTACGCAAGCGCACCGAGGCAGGCTTCAATTGCCAGTCCCTCGCGCCGCGGCAACGCAAGCTCCGCCGTGCGCTCAATGCACAGGCTGACAAAATCCGCCGCCCGTTGGGCAGACGCCTGCAGCGACTCACCCTTCATCAGGCTCCCTGCCAGAACCGATGCAAACACATCACCCGTGCCGGGATAGGCGCCCTTCGCCGGGCCGTCCAGCCCCAAAAGCGGCCGTGAAAAGCAGGCGGTTTCTCCCCGCTCTCCCAGCACCACCCAGAGCTTTCCATCCAGCGGCACGCCGGTGAGTACGACCTGCGAAGGTCCCAGCTCCCCCAGCCGTCTGACCCACTCCCGGCAGCCGTCGAGTGTGGTCGGCACGTTTTCGTAAGGCTTGTCCAGGAGCTTTGCCGCCTCGGTGAGGTTGGGCGTGATGACGTCTGCAAAGAGCGCCAGCCTGCGCATACCGTCGCAGAGCGCCGGGGTATAGGTATCGTAAATTGTGCCGTTGTCACCCATCACCGGGTCAACGATCACCCGGGTGCCTGCAGCTTTGAGCTCTCTGACATAGCCTTCCACGATGCCCAGTTGTTCCTCGCTTCCAAGAAAGCCTGTCAGCACCCCGTCAAAATGCTCGTCCATCTGCCGCCAGTGATTCAGAAATCCGGGCAGCTGCGGCGTCATATCCAGAAAACTGTAGCCCTCGTATCCGTCGGTCTGACTGCTCAAAACCGCCGTCGGTACCGGGCAGCACTGTACGCCCATCACCGACAGCACCGGGATAGCCGCCATCAGCGAGCAATGCCCGAGGGATGCGAAGTCTTCAATACATACCACTCGTTTCAAAACGTGTTTCTCCTCGATTCCATAATCGTTTCCTCTTATATCTTAACTTTTACTATTTCTCTTGTCAAGTCAAAAGGAGTATGCTTATGAAGGTATGCTGCTTTGGATCCCTGAATATTGACCGTGTGTACGCACTTGACCACATCGTACGTCCCGGCGAGACCATTTCCAGTACCGATTACGCCGTCCATGCAGGCGGCAAGGGCTTAAACCAGGCCGTTGCCCTCTCCCGTACGGGTCTTGACACCTGTCACGCCGGAAAGATCGGTCCGGAGGGACTCTTCCTGCGGGATATTCTCGATCGGGCAGGCGTTGACACCTCCCGCGTGATCGTGGATGAGCATTCTGTCACAGGGCATGCCATCATTCAGGTGGAAACCTCGGGACAAAACAGCATTCTGCTCTTCGGCGGCGCAAATCAGTCCATTACTGCCGATGAACGCCGCGTCGTCTGGGAGAGTCTCCCCGCAGGTTCTCTGGTGCTCTTTCAGAACGAGCTCAATGACACCGATATCCTCATCCGGGAAGCACATGAGCGCGGCTTTAAGGTTGCCTTCAATGCCGCTCCCATGAACGAGGCGGCAAAAGCCTGCCCCTATGAATATGTTGACTTCCTCTTTGTCAACGAAACGGAAGCGGAAGCGCTGACCGGCGAGACGACGGCTCCGCGCCAGCTTGAAAAACTCGCCGCTCTCTGCCCCGGCATTGTCGTCTTGACCCTCGGCTCCAACGGAGCCCGCGTCGCCTGTAACGGCGAGACCTGGTCCCACGGCATTTTTCCTGTCCGCGCGGTGGATACCACCGCCGCCGGCGACACTTACACCGGCTTCTTCCTCGCAGCGTATCTGGATTCCGGATCCATCCCGGAGGCCATGGCGCTGGCAGCCAGGGCCTCTGCCCTCACCGTCACCCGTCCGGGTGCGGCCGAGAGCATCCCGACGCTGGACGAGGTGTTGCATACAACGTTACCCTCTGACTAATTTTACAGGAGTGAATAAACCATGAAAACCTTCGTTCAGTACGGCGCGGGCAATATCGGCCGCGGTTTCATCGGCGCCCTCTTTGCCAAGGCCGGCTACGCCGTGCAGTTTGTCGACGTCAACATGACCGTCATCGATGCTCTCAACGAGCTGCATCAGTATCCCGTTGAGATCGTCTCCAACGCCGGCAACCGTGATGAGATCATCACCAATGTCTCCGGTGTGGACGGCCGCGACGCCAATGCCGTCATTGAGGCTATCGCCAATGCCGATGCCATGGCTACCGCCGTCGGCGTCAACATCATGCCCCGCATCGTGCCCCTCATCACCTCCGGCCTCAAGCGCCGCTGGGAGAACGGCAATCTGACCCCCTTCAACATCATCATCTGTGAAAATCTGCTGGATGCCGACAAGCTCATGCACAAGCTCATCTGCGAGCAGCTCACCGACGACGAGAAGAAAACCTTCGAGTCCTGCGTGGGTCTGGTTGAGGCTTCCATCGGCCGTATGGTTCCCGTCATGACCGACGAAATGCGCCGCGGCGATATTCTGCGCGTGTGCGTCGAGGAATACTGCCAGCTGCCCGTTGACGCCGCTGCCTGGAAGGGCGAGCTGCCCAACATCCCCAGCCTCTTCCCCTACTCTCCCTTCGCTTTCTTCATCCGCCGCAAGCTCTTCATCCACAACATGGGTCATGCCACCTCTGCATACCTTGGCTGCCTCAAGGGCGTGGACTACATCTGGCAGTCTGTCAGCGATCCCTGCGTGAAGGTCATCGCCGAGCGCGCCATGCGCGAGAGCGCCATGGCTCTGGCCGCCGAATTTGACTATCCGCTGGATAAGCTCATTGAGCACATCGATGATCTGCTGCTGCGTTTCGGCAATGTGGCTCTGGGTGACACCGTGGCTCGTGTCGGCCGTGATACCAAGCGCAAGCTCGGTGCTTCCGACCGCTTCGCCGGTGCGCTGAAGCTCTGCGATGAGAAGGGCATGGACAATGTCTACATCGCTCTGGGCGCCGCTGCCGCTCTGTTCTTCAAGTCTGAGAACGACGAAGGCACCGATTATGTCAAGAATATGCTGGCCGAGCAGGGTCTGGATGCAGTCCTGACCAATCACATGGGTCTGGATGCCAATGCCAACTCCGCCAAGTACATCAAGGCTTACTATAAGCTCTTCGCCGAAGGTGCGGATCTGGCCGCTGTCCTTGAGTGCGCTCAGGCCTTCAAGGCTTCCATTCTCACTCCCAAGAAAATTGTTTGATCGGAGGATACACACATGTACGACGTAGTCAGCGTAGGTATTCTGGTCGCCGACGCCATCGCCAAGCCCATCGTGAAGATGCCCGATGAGGGTAAGCTTGAGCTGGTCGATTCCATCGGCCTGTACACCGGCGGCAACGCCGCAACCTGTGCCATCAACGTGTCCAAGCTGGGCCTGAAATCTGCCGTTCTCGGCAAACTCGGCCGTGACGGCTTTGGTCTGTTCATGGAATCCGAGCTGCGCAACCGCGGCGTCGACACCCGCGGCGTGTGCATTGATCCCAATTCCGCCACTTCCGCCTCCCTTGCTCTCATCAGTGCCAACGGCGAGCGTTCTTTCCTGCATTGCCCCGGCGCCAACGGTGAACTGGTTGAGGCCGATATCGATTACTCCGTCATCGAAAACACCAACATCGTCTTCCTGACCGGCGCCATGCTGATGCCCGCTTTCGATGGTCTTGAGAGCGCCAAGTTCCTCAAGAAGTGCAAGGAAATGGGCAAAACCACTGCTTTTGACGTCTGTTGGGACTCCAAGGGCCGCTGGATGGAGCTTGTTGGCCCCTGCATGCCCTACATCGACTACTTCATGCCCAGCATCGAAGAAGCCATTGAACTTTCCGGCGGCCTGACCGATCCGGAAGAGATCGCCGACAAGTTCCTGGAGATGGGCCCCCACACCGTCGTCATCAAGTGGGGCAAGAAGGGCTGCTTCATCAAGCAGAAGGGCCAGAAGAGCTTTGCCGTGCCCACCTTCAGCCGCATCAAGGCCGTGGACACCACCGGCGCCGGTGACTCCTTCTGCTCCGGCTTCCTGGCGGGTCTCTCTCAGGGCTGGGATATCGAGCGCTGCGCGAAGTTCGCCAATGCTGTCGGTACCCACTGCGTCATGGCTGCCGGCGCTTCTACCGGTATCAAGTCCATGCCTGAGATCCTGCAGTTCATGGAAGACTACGACAAGGGCATCATCTAAGCCTGTATCGGAGGAATATAACCATGATGACTTATCCCCTCAACGTTGCGGGTCTGCGCCGCGACCTGCCGCTGTGCAAGCTCAATGACAATCTCTACATCGGCGCCTTCGTCATGTTCGGCGACGTGGAGCTGACCGTTGAATCCGCCCGCGCGCTGCTTGCGAAGGCCCCCGAGTACGATTACATGATCACCGCCGAGGCCAAGGGCATCCCGCTGATTCACGAGATGGCCCGTCAAAGCGGTCAGAACGAGTATTTCATCGCCCGCAAGGTGCCCAAGCTCTATATGTCCGGCGTTTTCGAAGCCAAGGTTCGCTCTATCACCACCGCCAAGGAGCAGACCCTGTTCCTGGACACTGCCGAGGCTGAAAAAATCCATGGCAAGCGCATCCTGATCGTGGACGACGTAATCTCCACCGGTGAAAGCCTGCATGCGGTGGAAGAACTGGTGCACCAGGCCGGCGGCCAGATCGTCGGACGCATGGCTGTTCTCGCCGAAGGCGATGCCAAGGATCGTGACGACATCATCTTCCTGGAGCCCCTGCCGCTGTTCAAGCCCGACGGCACCCCCATTGACTAAATCACGCATCAAAAAATGCCCACTCATCCGAGTGGGCATTTTTTATGTCCTCAATCAGCCGTATCTTCTCATCTTGATGGCCACGTATTCCGCCCGGCTCACACCGTGATCGGCGGGAACGGCATGGGGAATGCCGCAGGCGGACATGGGGCCGGTGTGATCGGTGCCGCCGGAGGTGTAGAGGTTATACTTCACCGCGGCCTCACAGGCCATGCGGGTCTCGTCCTCGGACAAATCGGGGTGACAGGTTTCGATGCCGTTGAGTCCCATTTCAATGAGGGCAGGCAGGTCATCGTGCGCCACTGCCGGGGGATGGGCAAGGACAGCTACGCCGCCGGCGCTGCGGATGGCTTCGATGACATCCTTGATGGTGGGAACGTAAATCTTGATCTTCGCCGCTTCACCGGTCTTGAAAGCCTCACGGAAGGTTTCATGACGGCGGGCGATGGGGATGATACCCATGGCGTCCAGGGCAAAGTATACCTGATCGTTGCAGAACCAGCGGCTGCCGGGATTGCAGCGCACCACGTCGTCCCAGGTGATGCCGCGAAACAGTCCGCGTTCACAGGCCAGCTCAAACTGCTTTCTGGTATGCTCGTTGCGGTGCTCGGTCATCATGTCGGTGAAGTCCACGATGCAGCGGGCTGTGTGGTCAAAGTCAAGACCGGTCACGTGATAGATATGACCTGAGGGCTCATGGCGGGCATAGAGCTCGACGCCGGACATGGCCTCGATGCCGTTGTGCTCGGCGGCGGCAAAAAGCTCGGGGATACCGGAAATCGCCTCATGGTCGGTGACGGCGATGGCGCCGTAGCCCAGAGACTTGGCAAGACAAACCAGATGGGCGGGACGAAATCCTGCATCGGAGTGGGTGGAATGCAGGTGGAGATTGGCGTAAGTCATATCAAAAACCCCCGTATTCGGTCAGATCATGCTTCCTCGGTGCGATGTGCCTCGGCCTGGGCAACATGGGCCGCGTGCTGCTTGTCGATGAAATGCTGGGCACGCTCGAGCACCTCGGGAACCATGTCAACCACACGATCAATGGTGGTGGAAGCAGGTGCACCTACGGGCAGCATACGCACACCATTTGCGGTGATGACGATGAAGGCGATGGGGGTGATGTTGATACCGGCACCGGTGCCGCCGCCGAACTTCTGGGGAACGGTTTCGGAATCTGCGCTGGTGCGCTTTTCCTTACCGCCGAAGTCCGCGCCGCCGGAGGCAAAACCGACGCTGATCTTGGACACGGGAATCAGGGTTGTGCCGTCAGGGGTGGTAACAGGCGTGCCGATGATGGTATTGGCGTCCACCATCTCGCGGATTTTTTCCATGCTCAGATCCATCATGTTGTGAATAGGATGCTCACTCATTGCAGTATACCGACCTTTCTCTATGATAAACTAATAATTACATACGTTGTTCGCGTTTTCTTCGACGCTTGCGCTTCAGATGCTCCCAGAGGAACAGCCATCCCATGCGAAGGATTACCCAGATCACCGCGCCCAGCGTCAGGCTCACCACCACATCGGCCTCGGCCGTAAGTTTCTCGGTGGTGAAGTCCGCATCCACGCGCAGATGCCAGTCGTCCACGTTAAAGATCGCACAGACCAGCGGCATTGCCTCGGGAATCGCCGCGCAGAGGTAGCCGTAGAGCTGTCCGGTCTTTGCCGCATCATCGGAAGCGACCCAAATGTGGGCAGAAAGCTGGCGGAAGCGGATGGTTTTAAACAGCGGATGAATACTCTTTCCCAGTGCCTGGAGCGCCGGCATCACCAGGGTGTCCAGCAGTTCGGAGATCGACTTTTTGGGCTTCTTTTTCGCCGATTCTTCGGTTTTTTTGTCTTTTTGGGGTTTCTTTTCTTTTTTCGGCTTCTCAGGCTTTTCTTTTTTTGGTTTTGGCTTGCGTGCATGCTTTTTTTCACGCTTTGGCAAAATCTGCAGCCAGATTCCGTGCCTTCCGAACAGCGCCGCGCCCACTTTCAGCCGCAGCTCATCACCATAGTGAATCTTTACCGCAAACGGCGTGAAGATAAGCAGCGCCAGCACGCCCAGCAGCAGCCATCCAATCACCTTCAGCACCAGCCAGACGACACTCATTCCTCCACCACCCCGGATTCCTGTACCGGCGGCAGCGGCATATCCTCCGGCAGCGGAGGCAGCTCCTCAAGAGAGGCAATTCCAAACACCCGCAGAAACACAGGCGTCGTACGGTAGAGCATGGGTCTTCCCGGCGCGTCCAGGCGTCCGGCGACCTCGATGAAGCCGCGTTCTTCCAGCATGTTCACGGTATAGCCCGAATCCACGCCGCGCACGGCTTCTATGTATCCGCGCGTCACCGGCTGGCGGTAGGCGATGATGGTCAGCACCTCCAGCGCAGTCTGGGAAAGGCGCGGCGCCTTGCGCTGGTCAAGTGCACGGCGCACGACGGATGCATACTCGGGTGCCGTCACGAACTGCCAGCGGTCATCCAGCCGCATCAGCCGCAGTCCCGCTCTGGCGTAGGCCAGCCGGTCAGCCGCGCGTATCAGCGCATCGTTGACCGTATCCTCGTCGATGCCCACCACGGCAGCCAGCCGGGAGGTTTCCACCGGATCTCCCGCCGCGAAGAGAATCGCCGTCAGCGCGCCCTCCGTATAGGCCGGGTCAACGGTCAGCGCCTCGTCAAACTGTATCCGTTCATCCATTCTGCGTCTCTCCTTGCGTGTTGTCCGTCATCCACGGCGCATCGATTGTCTGTGCTCCCAGAATCAGCTCGTCCTCTTCCAGATCCGTGCCGGAGCTGCCGGTATGGATGCGCCGCTGTCCCAGCAGTTCCAGCACCGCCAGAAACAGCGCAACCATATCCGAACGGCTGCGGGATCCCTTTACCAGATCTCCGAAACGCAGCGTTCCCGATTCCAGCAGCTTTGACATGAGAAACTGTACTTTTTTCTCCACAGAAACCGGTTTGGATCCCAGAAGCTCCCGGAATTTGCGCTCGCTCTCGATGCCCAGCAGACTGCGCCGCTCTTCTCTGGCCTGCATCAGCCGCAGCGCACGCAGCAGCTCCTCCGGACGGTGATGATATTCCGGCGCTTCCCACGCGCCCTCGCTGATCAGTCGTGACAGCGGCAGCGGCTCTCGGGTGATCCGGTCAAGGCCCCGCAGGGCATCGGCTTCCAGAAGGGCTGCCTGTTCCTTGAAACGGGCATAGGTTAACAGCGCCTGCTGCAGCGCTTCGCGGGGATCCTCTTCCGGTTCCTCCGGATTCTCCGCCGGCAGCAGGGTCTTACTTTTGATATAAATGAGCTGCGCCGCCATGACGATGAAGGAGCTTGCGATCTCCATATCCATGGCCTGCATCTGCTCCAGGGTTTCCAGATACTGCTCGCAGATCATCGCCACCGGGATGTCGGTAATCTCCACCTTGTTCTTCGAGATCAGATGCAGCAGCAGCTCCAGCGGCCCCTCAAACTGGGGCAGTTTATACGTTACAGCAGTATCCATCGTACCATACTCTCAATCCCGGTAAATACCCAGCCCCGCGCAATGCTCAAAGGACGTGTCAGCACGCCCAGATACAAAAGCACCATCACTGCAAGCTGAATATAGCGCTCATACTGCATCACACGGTAATACCATGCAGGCGGCAGTATCAGTCCCATAATACGCGAGCCGTCCAGCGGCGGCAGCGGCAGGAGATTGAACACGGCAAAGCCGATGTTGAGAGAAGCCAGGATCGCGGCAAATGTCATGCAGGCCTCGGTCAGGGCATGTACCGGGGCATAGAGTCCCAGCAGATAGTAGATGAAAATGCTCAGCGTACCCAGCAGCAGATTGGAAACAGGGCCCGCCGCGGCCACCAGCGCCATGCCGCGTCTGGGATGCCGGAACCAGCGCATATTCACCGGTACGGGTTTGGCCCAGCCGAAGCGAAAGAGAATCATGCAGATAAGGCCGACGGGATCGATGTGGGCAATGGGATTGAGCGTCAGGCGGCCGGCGTTTTTGGCCGTGGGATCCCCCAGCTTATAGGCCACAAAGCCGTGCATGAGTTCATGAAAGGTCAGCGCGATGAGCGTCGCGCAGGCGACCATGATGATTTCGGAAAGATTGAAGTTAAAAAGGCTGTTGAAGAAATTCATATCGTGCTGTCACCAAATTTTATGAGTATACTGGTATTATACCCGTTTGGTGACCGATTTGCAAGCGTTATTGTGCCTTTACGCGGATTTTACGACTTGGACACAAAATGATCGCCGCCGTGGGCACTGCCGCCGCCACGCACACAAGCCTCAGTCCTCCCGCCGCCTGCGAAATCGCCGCCGCATCCGCAAAATCCAGGCAGCATACAAGTCCGTACACCACCAGAATCACCGGGAATGCCATCGTCCGCGCGTCACCCAGCCGCCAGAGACCGGCTGTACCCTGACAGAGAAACAGCAGGATCACCGCAGCGTTTGCAGTCACCGTGATCTGGGCAATAAAGGTGGACAGCACCTCCACGTGGCGGAAGAAATCCCCTGCGCCGATGATGCTGGTCATGAAATAGCCCGGGAATCGCATCGTCGCCGCCAGCGGCGCAGAGAGTACCAGCACGTTGACGGTAAAGAGGATCAGCTGTATCCCCGCCGTCGTCCAGACGATGCTCTGCCAGAGACGGGCGCGCGCCCGGTCATCGGAAAGACCTGCCTCGCTGCCTGAAAAAAGTGCCGTGAGAAAAATCAGCTCCCCACCCGGGAAAGCGGTCAGCGAAAGTGTCCCCCGTCCCAGATTCTCTGCACTCCGAAGCCCCGGCAGCAGATGTTCCCAATCATAATGCTGTATGCTCATTCCCAGCAGCACAAGGCCGAGCACCGCCGCAAAGCCTGCTATAAACATACTCCACTGTCCCAGAATGTGGGTTCCCCGGGTCAGGAACAGCAGGCAGCACACGAGCAGCGCCGCCGCCATCACATAATGCGGCGTTTCGGTGAGTACGCAGGACTGGATGAATTCTCCCCAGCTCTGCACCGTACGCACGGCACAGCCCAGTCCCAGAATCAGCCACAGAAGCGTCAGAATATCCGCCGTCAGGCGTGATCTCGCCGCACGGAGCATTTCAAACAGATTCTTTCCCGGAAAACACGCCTGCATCCGGGCAAAAAGCGCCGCCAGACCGCTCAGCACAACCCCTGAAAGAATCACACTTGCCCAGACATCCTGCTCCGCCGGATTCTGCGTGCGCAGCAGGCAGGTATTGAGCAGTGCCAGCACTGCCGTGCACCGGATCGCTCTTTGGGATATGGCCCGATTCACCGTCCCGTCACCTCCCGCAGCAGCCGTTCGGCCATTGCAGCCATCGGCTGCGACAGCCGCGCAGCGCTCAGTACGGTCAGCCCCAGTCCGACCAGTCCCGTCAGCAGCCATGCGGCTTTGAGCCGCCGCTGACTTCCGCCGAGAATCCCCCTGCCCTGCCATAACACCGCCGCAGCTGCCATCACAAGCGCCGTGATTACTTCTCCCATTTGCTCCTCCTCATGAACCCGCTGCTTCCATGGTACCCGGACCTGTGGAGTCCCGCACCATCCGCGCATTCACCGTCACGCTGATCTCCGCCCAGGAAAATGCTGCGTCCCACGTACCGGCGTACAGCTCCCACAGCTCCGGATTATGCGCCTGCAGATACGCCCCGACGCCAAAGATATCGCAGCCCAGGTTGGTCTGTGCATGGTTTATGATTTCTGTCAACTCCTCATGCACCGCCTCTTCCACCCGCGCCGTCAGCGATTTTTCCGTATGGCCCACGCCCCCGACCGGTATCTGGATCGGTGCATAGCCTGCATCCACCCGGATTTCCAGCCGCAGCCTCTCTCCCTGTGTCGATGCGGCAAGGCTTCGCTCTACCCCCAACAGCTGTACCGCCGCCATTTCTTCCCCGGTGTTTATCTCCAGTACCCGTCGTGAGAGTCTCCCCTGCAGAGCAAGCGCTGCCGCCGTCTGATCACCGTCCAGTGTTGAGAGACGCCTTGCGCCGCGCATCACTGCACAGCCGCTGACGGAGATTGTATCCTCACCGTTTTGATTGACCTGCGACACAAGCGCTGTCAAAACAGCCCGGTCACTAGATTTCAGCCCCGGCAGTGCTTCAAATAACCTCTGCGGGATCGTCTGCCCGAAGTGGGGATTATCCTGCATGATGTCCCGCAGCGCGTAGGACACGATGGCGGATCCACGGGTTTTCAGTCCGAACACGCTCTGCGCCGTACCGGACTCTGCTGCCAGCAGCCATACATTCATCGCCGTATCCAGATTGTGCATGATGAAGTCCAGTACCGGCATGATGTTCTCCTCTGCCAGACTCTCCCCGATCACGAAGGTGGACGCATGGTTCCAGTAAAGTCTTGCCGATACGCTGCGCTCGGCATTCTCCACCGCCTGCGCAATCGTCGGCGCGGAGGTGGTAATCAGGCTGGATTTTGGTGTGGTCCCGGCATCTCCGCCGGAAAAGTCCACCGTTTCCAGCGTCAGGATATATCCGCCCGCGGGATCTGCGTCCACGCCCGCGCCTGCGATGAAGGTCACGTCGCTGATCTCCTGATAGTTCCAGCATCCGGCGCAGAGCATGAGCGACAAGCAGAGCGCTGCCATTCCAAACCTACGTCTGATGGTCATCCATACGCACATAGTCGCGGGTCATCTCCTTTTTGGGTCGGTATCGCAGGGAAAACATCGGTGCGCGGATCAGGGTATCCCGGAGATCGGAGGGTGAAAGTGTACCCAGGTAGGACATATAGGGAATGCCGAAGCTTTCTTTATCCAGAAGCATCACAAGTATCGCCGTCAGGCCAATCCCAATGCCAGGGAATCCCAGAAGTCCCGCCAAAACCATCAGAAACAGGCGTCCGAGCAATACCGGCGTCACGAGCTTCGGCGTCATCATGCCCGTGAGCCCGGTCACCGCCACTACGATCACCAGCGGCGCACTGACAATCCGCGCTTCCACCGCCGCCTGTCCCACCACCAGCGCTCCGACCGTGGACAGCGCCTGTCCCACACTTCCCGGCATCATCGAGCCTGCCTCCCGGAGTATTTCAAATGCCAGCAGCATCAGCGCAAGCTCCACAAAGGTCGGAAACGGTACGCCGCTGCGCGAGGCCGCAATGCTGAGCAGAAGCTTTGACGGGATGATCTCCTGATGAAACGTCACCAGCGCCTGATAGAGTGCCGGCAGCGTGAGGGTGATGAAAAAACCCAAAATCCGCAGCAGACGGGCAATCGAGCCGTTCCAGAAGCCGGTGTAGTAGTCATCCCCCGCCTGAAAGTATTCCAGAAACAGAAACGGCAGCGTGGACGCGGTGGGAGAACCGTCCACCATGATTACAATCTTTCCCTCCAGCAGCTTTGCCGCGGCGATGTCGGGCTTTTCGGTGGAACCCATGGTTTTCAGCGGCGACCAGCGCCCGTCCCGGATGATCTCTTCCAGATACCGGGTATCCAGCAGGATATCCAGATCCACCCCTTTCAGTCGCTGCAGGAGACGATCCAGAACGTGCCGGTTGACCAGCGTGTCCAGATAGGCAATGCAGAGCCGCTGTCGGCTGCGTTTGGAGATCATCTGCACCTGCAGTTTCAGATCAGGGCTCAGAAGTTTTCGCCGGAGCATCGCCGTGTTGCCGGTCAGGTTTTCTGTAAACCCCTCTTTCGGCCCGCGCACCACCTTTTCACCGTCCGGCTCCTGCACACTTCGCAGATTGTACCCCTTTGTGGAGGCCGAAAGCACCCCTTTGCAGCCGTCGATGAAGATGAGCGTATCGCCGTGGAGCATCATGTCCACCGCCGTGGCAAGATCGGACTGCACCACCACCATGTCGGCGGCGAATATGCGCTTTTGTGCATATTCAAGCGCGGGCTCCAACTCACCGGGACGGAATATCTGCAGCGGTCGCAGCAGGTATTCATCGACGTAGCTGTTGTTGACCATGCCGTCGAAGAAAAACAGCATCAGTTTCCATTTCCCGTCCCCGGATGCGCAGGGACGCACATTGAGGATATCATCCCCCCGGAAGATTTCCCGCATCATCGCCGTATCCTGTTCCAGCACCCCCGAAAGCTGCATTTTCTCGATATCGGAGCGCAGCATCCAATCCCTCCCGCTGTCGTGATGAAAATAGGATGCCCCAGTATTTGCCTTTCATGTGCGTACATTCCAGCGGATTGGGAAAAAACTTCGGAAAAATTTTGTTTTCCCTCTTGCAAAATCCCAGAACTGTGGTATAATATATCTTGCTGATTTGATGTGGGGGCGTAGCTCAGTTGGTAGAGCGTTCGGTTCGCATCCGAGAGGTCGAGAGTTCGAATCTCTTCGTCTCCACCAGTAAAAGCCTGATGCTTCTGCATCAGGCTTTTATTCTTCTCTGCAATCCTTTAGCTCTGCCGGGTGTTTTCTCTCCGGCAGGGCTTTTTTCGTACGATCAGCGGTGGCTGCATGCTCACTTTCTTCCCCGGTACTCAAGCTTGAGAACCTCCGCCATTTCCTCCGGCGATTCTCTGCATCCTCCCGCCAGCCACAGCTTGACAACGGCATTGAACCCGTTGCGGAAAAACTCGATATGATACCGGATGTTTTTATCCAGCTGCTCTTTTTCCGCACGTTTTTGATCATAGGGGGAGATCAGATGCTGATCATCATAACAGAGCTTGAAATAGGTCGTGTAGAACAGCTGATTGTCCCTGATATGCGTAAACATCCGCAGACTGCCGCTGTCGCCGTTCATGTAGTCGTAATCAGCAAACACACTGCTGAACTCCGCTTCAAGCACTTCCCGTGTTTTGTCCGCCAGATCATATATGTCGACATAGTTGGCGTAAAACGTGCTGCGATTGAGCTGCGCTGCTTTGATGATATCGGAAACCGTGATTTCCTTGATCTCCCGGGTCTGCAGAAGCTCTATAAATGCTCTTACGATCTTTTCCTGCGACGCCCGGCGGCGTCTGTTGTTTTTCACATTCATATTTTTCCTCATTATTCCGACACTTGATGCTTTTTTGATGATTGTTTTTTTGATCCGAAAACAGTATACTATGCTTGCAATAAAAACACAAGTGTTGGTTTTATGAAAGGAGAACACACAATGAAAAAAAGCAGCTTTATTGCCCTGATTATGGGAACCGTCAGCGGAGTTCTGTTCGCGCTCGGCATGTGCATGGCGCTTCTGCCGGAATGGAACGCCTTTTCCGAAGGCATTGTTCTGGGCAGCCTCGGACTGGTCGGCGGAATTGCCACGTTCCTTATCTGGTGTAAAATGGAGCACAAGAAGATGCCCGCTCTCAACGCAAAAAATCTCTGGCGCGGCATTTACACCACCGTCGCCGTTCTGGTGCTTGGCCTTGGACTGTGCATGTGCCTTGTCTGGCAGCAGATCATCTGGGGTACTCTGGTCGGTATGCTCGGCATTGTCATGCTCATCGCCCTCATTCCGATGATCAAAGGCATCAAATGAACATTCGGCGGATCGGAGGAAATCCTTACACCAGCCTCATCACGAACTTTGTCTATGCGGTGTACAACTGTGTCATCGGTTTAACTGCCTTTTCATGGTGGTTCATCACTGCCGGCGCCTATTATGCCGTACTGACTGCCGCACGCTTCTGCATACTGAAAATCCGTCAGAAAGCCGGCGGCGAACCTGACCTTGAATCCTTTGCCGGACGCGTCACGGGTATACTGCTGGTACTGCTGTCCTTCTGCATCGTGGGGGTCAACGTCCTGTCGGCACTGGAAGATCGCGGAACCGTCTACCACGAGATCATCATGATCACGATCGCGGCTTTCACTTTTTCAAAGATCACCGCCGCCATCATCGGCATGGTCAAGGTCAGGCATCACACTTCACCGGTGGCAGTCACCCTGCGAAACCTGTCCATGGCTGACGCCTGTGTATCGATTCTCACCCTGCAGCGCTCCATGCTTGTATCCTTTCCCGGGATGAGCCCTGCAGAAATCCGCCTGTTCAATATCATGACCGGCACGGCGGTTTGGGTCATCGTACTGCTGCTGGGCATCAATCTGATTGGAGGAAAGTATACCATTATGGCAAAATCCAAACTCATCAAAACCACCGAAAGAATCTCCGAAGCTGTGAGCGACGGATATCAGAAGATCGAAAAGGGCGTTGTAAGCGGTTACAGCAAAATCGAAAAAGGTGTTGTTAACGGCTACAATAAAGTCGAACAGGGCGTTGTAAACAGCTACATAAAAATCGAGGATGCCTTTGTCGATCGGTATCTCACAAAAAACGGCGAAACCGTTGAGGAAGCAAAAAAGCGCCTCAATCAATCCAAAACTCAGTCCAAACCTTAATGCTGCCAATGCTCGTGAGCCGTAACAGGCCGCGGCATTCAATTCCCCGGATTTTTCCATACATAATAAACAGGCCAGACCGGTTCCTTTTCAGCCGGTCTGGCCTTGATTTATGTAAACAAATATAGTTTCTTCACTCAGAACAGTCCAAACTGCAAAGCGCAGACGATGTAGAGCACAATGAGGAACATGAAGTTCATCGCGGTGAACATGAGCAGATACCACTTCACGCCTGACGGATCACGTTTTGAGTATTCCCGGAAAGTAATCAGGCTTGCAAGGGATGAAATCAGCGTACCAACGCCGCCGATGTTGACGCCGACGAGCAGCTGGGGATAATTCTGCGTGAACTGTGACAGCAGAACCGCCGAGGGGACGTTACTGATCACCTGACAGGACAGCGCCGACACCAGAAGCGTGTTCTTATCCAGCAGGAAGCTGAAAAACTCCCGCACAACGCCGATGCGCGACATATTGCCGGCAAAAACGAAGAAAGCACAGAAGGTCAGCAGCAGCGGATAGTCCACCTTTGCCAGTGCACGCCGCTCGGCAAAGATCAGCACCAGCGGCACCACGATCATGCCCAACCAGTAAGGAATCAGGCGGAACACGATCAGAATCGAGAAGAAGAACAGTGCCAGATACAGGGCGATCTTCTTCGGAGAGCGAAACCGCGTATCCGCACGGATCTCAATACGCTCGTTTTTCACAAACAGGCAGCAGGCGGTGATGATGAGTACCGATATCACGAACGGCAGCGCCATGATCTGCATAAATTCCCCGGTGGGGATGTTGAACTTTGAGTAGAGGAACAGATTCTGCGGATTGCCGAAGGGGGTCAGCATACCGCCGAGGTTTGCCGCGATGTTCTGGAGGATAAAAGTATAGGCCATCAGGCGCTTTTTCCCGGAGGTATCGAGAATATGGTATCCCAGCGGCAGGAAGGTGATGAGCGCCATGTCGTTTGCGATGATCATGGAGCCGATGAAGGTGATGTAAATCAGCGCCAGCAGCACGATGCGGGTGCTACCGCAAAGAATGATCAACTTTTTGGCGAGAATATAGAAGAAATCAACTTCCTTCAGGGCGCAAATCACCGCCAGCGTGCAGAACAGGCAGCTTAACGTCCGCAGATCAAAATATCCCGCATATGCAGCGTCCGGCGGGATGGCCACAGCC
This sequence comes from Oscillospiraceae bacterium, assembly GCA_015067675.1. GTDB lineage: Bacteria > Bacillota > Clostridia > Oscillospirales > QAMX01 > SIG502. Next base: position 23,741 of record SVMB01000001.1, on the reverse strand, counting down.
GAGAGCACCGCAGCAATCAGTGCGACGGTCAGCACAACATTGTTTTTGAGCACATTCAACACTTTTCCCATGCGTTTTACTCCTTGTACGAAAAAGCTCACACGAGTGTTTATTTTAGCATTATCCCGCCCTGATTGCAACGGTCATTTGCATAAAAAAATGCAGCCTTACCATCTATATTAAAGCAGAATATCCCTTTCTCCCCTCACAGCGCGCCGACTGCCGTTCACGGTCCCCGTCACCTCATCCGCTCCCCTTTCTTTCGGGCATCATGGGACTTGACTGGGACCGCAAACGCGTTATAATGGTATCAAAGCCCCGGCTTTCCCCTGACTTTTCATTGCAGATTCTGTAGAACCATCAGATCATCCGATCAGAAAGAGGTATATTATGTCAACTGCAAGAGAACAGTGGCTCCGTGCCATCGGCAAACCTTCCTGCGATTACACCCCCGACCCCATGACCCTCATCACCCGCTACGATTTCCCCGACTTCGACGCCGAACTCTATTCCCAGCCCAACGGACCCGGCACTGCTCAGCGGCTGATGATGGTATTCCCCAAGCGCATTGCCGCGCCCTGCCCCGCCGTGGCAGTCCCCTTCTACTTCCCCGAGGCGATGCTGGGCTTTGAACCCGACACCGGCGAGATGCTGCCCATGTACGCAGGCATCGAGATGATGCTCCATCTGGTACGCCGGGGCTATGTCTGCGCCAGCGCCGATAGCTATCATCTGACCTATTACGAATCCACCCGCGAGCGCGGCGAATTTGCCCGCTGGCGCGAGGCTGCCGCCGCGCTGCGGCAGGATCATCCCGGTTGGAGCGGCGTGGGCAAGCTCATTGCGGATACGCAGCTTGTGATCGATGCGCTTTGCGCCGATGAGCGGGTGGACGCTGAGAGTATCGGCATCGCGGGGCATTCCCTCGGCGGCAAGATGGCCTTCTACACCGGCTGTGTGGATGAGCGGGTGAAGGTGATCCTTTCCAGCGACTTCGGTATGGGCTGGGATCAGACCAACTGGCGCGACAAGTGGTACTGGGGATCGCAGGTGGACGAGCTCATCGCAGACGGAATGGATCACTCCGGACTTCTCGGTGCCTCCGGCGGCAAGCCCATGGCTCTGCTGGCAGGCGAAGCCGACGACGACTCGAGCTTTGAGATGATGCGCCGCGCGCCCGGCTATACGCCCGGCGACGGGAAGTTCCTTTTCATCAACCACGCCACCGGTCATCGTCCGCCTGCATGGGCGTTGCGTGAAGGCTACGATTTCCTCGACCGCTGGCTCAAATAACAAGTCTTTCTCTTCCAAAGGAGTTTCCCTATGCTCTGCCGCATTGCTATCACCGACGATTCCCCCACCGATGCCGCGTATCTCTCCTCCGTTGTAACCGACTGGGCCGCCGAAAACGGCTTTCAGGCGGAGATTTCCGTTTTCCCCTCCGCCGAGGCCTTTCTCTTTACCGGCGCCGGTGCTTTTGACATCCTCCTGCTCGACATTGAGATGGGCGGGATGAACGGCGTGGAACTTGCCCGTGCCCTGCGGGCCGACGGGCAGGATCTGCGCATCATCTTCATCACCGGCTACCCGGATTTTATGTCCGAGGGCTACGAAGTCTCCGCGCTGCACTATCTGATGAAGCCGGTCAACCCTGAAAAGCTGTGCACGGTACTGGATCGCGCCGCCGAGGGCTTAAAAAAACCCTCCCGAATGGTCGTCCTCACCGTGGACGGCACCGCCGTGCGCATTCCAGCCGAAGATATCCTCTACGTGGAAGCGTTTTCCCACACGCTGGCAGTGGTGACGACCTCACGCACCTATGAGCTGCGCATGCAGCTGGCCGCCATGGAGGAGCTGCTGGGCGAGGGTTTCGTGCGCTGCCACCGCTCCTATCTGGTGGGGCTGCACGCGCTGGCGCAGATTACCAAATCCGAGGTAACTCTGGAAAGCGGGCAGAAACTGCCGCTGTCCCGCAATGCCGCGCCTGCGGTGCACCGCGCCTTTGTATCCTACTACAGGAGGGATAACCGTGAAACTCTTTGACCTGATCTTCGGCCGCGCCATCGACCGGCGCATTGCCGCCTGGCAGTCAGATCTCATCCAGCGGCATATCGACGAGGTGCAGAACATCTACCGCACCATGCGGGGCTGGCGGCACGATTACCACGGTCACATCCAGACGATGCTGGCCCTTGCCGACCGTCCCGAGGAAATCCGCGCCTATCTGCTCAGTCTCAATCACGACCTGACCACCGTGGATACGGTGCTGAAAACCGGCAACATCATGGTGGATGCGATTCTCAATTCCAAGCTCTCCCTGATCAAGTCCCGGGACATCGCGGTCAACGCCCGGGCAACCGTCCCCGCAGAGCTTGACATTCCCGTGGTGGATCTCTGCGTCATCATCGGCAACCTCCTGGACAACGCCATGGAGGCCTGCTCCGCCATCCCCGATCCCGCCGACCGGTTCATCCGCGTCTACATCGACGTTCTCCGCCAGCAGCTCTACATCTCCGTCACCAATTCCGCTCTCGGGCGGGCAAAGAAATCCGGCCGGGTCTATTTATCCGCCAAGCGGGAGACCGGCGCGGGATTTGGCCTGATGCGCATCGACCGTGTGGTTGAGCGCAATGGCGGCTACGTGAACCGGCAGGATGAAGAGGGCGTATTTGCAACAGAGGTCATGCTGCCGCTGACGAAGGAATAAGCGCGTTCTTCTCACTGCCCTCTCAGTCATGTAACCGCTTCGCGGCTTCATGACAGCTCCCCCAAAGGGGGAGCCAAGCCAGAAATTGATAGATCGCGCTTGAAACTGTAGCTTGGCTCTCCCAGAGGGAGAGCTGTCATGGGAACTCTGCGAGTTCCCATGACTGAGAGGGCACTCCCCGAGATCAGTCGAAAGCCGCTGGGTGCACAAAGTACGCCCCCGTTTTACCATTCGCGCCGTATTTCATACCACTCGCGCCAAAATCCCCATTTTTCCGGGGACTCATGCTATACTGTCCCCGGAGGTGAAACCATGAAGGCAAAAGAAAAGCCCAAATTCAACACATGGCAGAACAGCTTCTGGATGCTCGCCCTTGCGTGGCGCGAGAAGGAGAAAAAGGTCATCTTTCTCGGCATCCTCTCAGCCATTCTCACGGTATCGCTCAACCTGACCGAGCTCTACGTCGTCCCGGTGATCCTCGACACCGTCGAAACCCGCGCGCCGCTGGGGCGGCTCGCGCTCATCATCGCGGGATTTGCCGCGGCGCTCATGGCCATCCGGGCGCTGTCTACCTACATCACGCCGCTGGAGGCCTACGGACGGCTTACCACCCGCTTTGCCGTTTTCGACGCGCTCAACATCAAGGCGTCGTCCACGTCCTACCCCAATATTCACGACGACAACTTTGAAAAGCTCGGCAAAAAGAGCCAGTCCACCATCAACCACGACCACGCGGCGGCACAGGCGATTCTTTACACGCTCCGCCAGCTTGTGACCAACGTCCTGGGCTTTGCCGTGTACGTGGCGCTGATGACGGCAATCCATCCGTTACTGCTGCTGCTCATCTTCCTGACCACCGGCGGCGCGTTTTTGCTGAACCGCAAGTGCTCGGAATATCTGCACGAGCATCGTGAGGAGGACCAGGCCCACAACCGCAGGCTTTGGTACCTCTTTCAGAAGATGCAGGATCCGGCTGATGCCAAGGATATCCGGCTGTTCGGCCTGCAGCCGTGGATGGAATCGCTGTACGATCAGCTTCTGGAAGCCTATTACCTCTTTGCAGGCAAGGTTCAGATGCGGCTCTTTCTTGCCAAGGTTGGCGAGATTGTGCTTACCTTCCTGCGCAATGGAGCTGCCTACGCAGTCCTGATTTACATGGTTCTGCAGGGCAGAATCGGCGTGCCCGAGTTTCTGCTGAGCTTCACCGCTGTAGCAGGCTTTGCCGCGTGGATCACGGGTATTCTTGAAAACGTCTCGGAGGTTCGCCGCTACTCCATTGAGCTCTGCGCCGTGCGTGAGTATCTTTCCTACCCCGAACTGTTCAAATTCGAGGAAGGTGCGGCGCTCGTCCCGGAACCTGAGAGGCTTTATGAGCTGAAACTGGAAAATGTGTCCTTCCGCTACCCCGGAGCCGATCACGACGTGCTCAAAAACGTCAACTTTACCCTCCATCCCGGCGAAAAAGTGGCCGTGGTTGGCTTGAACGGCGCCGGTAAGACCACACTTGTCAAGCTCCTCTGCGGATTCCTCGATCCCACGGAAGGCCGGGTACTTCTCGACGGCCGGGACATCCGGGAGTATAACCGCCGGGACTATTATAAGCTCTTTACGGCGGTATTTCAGGACTTTTCGCTCCTCGCGGTGTCGATTGCGGCCAACGTCGCCCAGTCGGAAGAGAACATCGACATGGCACGGGTACGTGACTGCATCGATCGCGCGGGGCTGACTGCCAAGATCGAGTCGCTGCCCGAGGGCTACGACACAAAGCTTCTGCGCAGCGTCCACTTTGACGCGGTGGAGCTCTCCGGCGGCGAGACGCAGCGGCTGATGCTTGCCCGCGCGCTCTACCGCAACGCCCCCGTCATTGTCCTCGACGAGCCCACGGCGGCGCTGGACCCCATTGCCGAATCCGAGATGTACGGCAAGTACCACGAAATGACCGCCGGACGCTCCTCGGTCTATATCTCCCACCGGCTTGCCTCCACCCGCTTCTGCGACCGCATTCTCTACATCGAAGATGCCGGTATCGCGGAGGAAGGAACCCACGAAGAACTGCTCGCACGCGGCGGACGCTATGCCGCGCTCTTTGAGGTACAGAGCAGATACTACCGGGAAGGAGGCATGGACGATGAAAAATAAGGATGAAAAGCGCATTTCGTTCCGGGAAGCGTTCCGCTTAAATCTCCGGATGCTCCGCATTCTCTACCGCAACAGCCCCCGCTCGATTCTGTCCCGTGTGATAAAGACAGGCTGGGAGGCACTCTCGCCCTACATCGGCATCGGGCTTTCGGCTATGATCGTTACAGAACTTGCCGGAAACCGCGACCCGAAAAGGCTTTTATTTCTTGTTCTCCTGACGCTGGGGTCGGCGCTTATCGTATCACTGATCGGCGCATGGATTCATAAATGGTACAGCACGGTACAGGAAGTTTGGTTCTTCGACGCACAGCAGCTCTTCTCCAAGAAGCTGCTCAGCATGGACTATCAGGACATCGACGACACCCACACCCATGATCTGCTGGCCAAGATCCGCGAGTCCCGCATGGGCAACGGCTACGGCGCTTTCAACATCTACTACATGATTCCCAAGGCCACAACCGCTGTCTGCACGCTGCTGGGCGGTATCGCCATGACGGCCACACTGTTTCTCTCTCCCGTCACGGATACCCGGTACGCCGTTCTCAGCCATCCCCTGTTCACCCTCGGCGTCATCGCCCTGATGGTGTTCATCATCGTCGCGGGCCCGTGGTTTACCAATCTCGGACAGAAAATAATCGCCCGCCACACTCAAGACTGGGCTCACGGCAACCGGATGTTCATGCACTTCGGCTTCCTGGGCTACGACAAAAAACGCGCCGCCGACGTGCGTATGTTCCGTCAGGAGCGCATCTGCGTCAAGTATAACAACAACAAGGAAGGGTTCTTCGGTTCCAAGGGCACCCTTGCAAAGCTCCATGCGGGCAAGCTCGGCGCCTATAAGGCAGCCTCCCAGGCCATCTCCGCGCTCTTCACCGGTGTCGCCTACGCCTACATCTGCCTGAAAGCCTGGGCGGGCGCCTTCGGTATCGGCGCCGTGACCCAGTACGCGGCGGCGATCACCCGCGTAGCCGGAGGCGTGTCTACGCTGCTGGAGGTCATCAGCGAAATCCGCACCAACGCAGCATTCCTCGACGTGCCCTTTGAGTTCCTCGATATGCCCAATCGGATGTATCAGGGTACGATCCCGGTGGAAAAGCGGCGCGACAACGAGTACGAGATCGCCTTTCACAATGTGTCATTCAAGTACCCCGGAAGTGAAGATTACGCGCTGAAGAACGTGAACTTCTCCTTCAAGGTGGGCAAGCGTCTGGCGGTGGTGGGCATGAACGGCTCGGGCAAGACCACGATGATCAAGCTCCTCTGCCGTCTTTACGACCCCACCGAGGGCGTCATCACCCTCAACGGCATCGATATCCGCAAGTACAACTACGACGAATACCTGTCGGTATTCTCGGTGGTGTTTCAGGACTTCAAGCTCTTCGACTTCTCCCTCGGGCAGAATGTGGCGGCGGGCAATACCGTGGACGAAGCCCGCATCCGGGACTGCCTTGAAAAGGCAGGCTTCGGTGATCGGCTTTCCTCCCTGCCCAACGGCATCGACACGCCCCTCGGGCATGATTACGAGGACGGCGGCGTGGAGCTCTCCGGCGGTGAAGCGCAGAAGGTGGCGCTGGCAAGAGCACTCTGCCGGGATGCGCACTTCATCGTGCTCGACGAGCCCACGGCGGCGCTGGACCCCATCGCGGAAGCAGAGGTCTATGCCCGCTTTGACAGCATCGTGGGCGACAAGACCGCGATCTACATCTCCCACCGGCTCTCCTCCTGCCGGTTCTGCGACGAGATTCTGGTATTTGATCAGGGCAGTGTGGTGCAGCACGGCACCCACGACGATCTTCTCGCCGCTGCGGGTGGGAAATACCATGAACTCTGGAACGCCCAGGCACAGTATTACGTGTAAATCGCGCTGAAAAGCGCAAAAAAGCAGAGCAGGTATTCGCCTGCTCTGCTTTCTCTATGCCCGCTCAATTGTGCTTGCAGTCGTGATCGTGGCACTTATGCTCGCCGCTGTGGCAGCCGTGCTCACCGCAATTGCCGCCGTGGTGGTGATGCTCACCGTGGTGATTGCACTTCACGTCGGGATTGTAGGCAAGTGTACCCTCCAGCAGCGCCTGCACCGCAGCGTCTGCATCACCGGACACGCCGCCGTAGAGGCGAATGCCCGCAGCGTCCAGCGCAGCTCTTGCGCCGCCGCCGATGCCGCCGCAGATGAGCGTATCCACGCCCAGCACACCCAGAATACCCGCCAGCGCGCCGTGGCCCTGACCGTTGGTATCCATCACCTTGGCCGATACGATCTTGCCGTCGGCGATATCGTAGACCTTAAACTGCTCGGTGTGACCAAAATGCTGGAAAATCTGTCCGTTTGCATAGGTAACTGCGATTCTCATCATATCTTCTCCTTCCGGTTTTGAAAAATCCATGCACAAACGCTGTCTCTGGCAGCCCTCGCAGCCGCCGTGGGACTCTCCGCCCCGGCACAGCTCATAGTCGCCGCCCGCGATGCGCAGCCTGCAGCCCTCTACCAGCATCCGGGCGAGCTTTCGCCGCGCCTCGGTGTAGATTTGCTGCACCGTCGTGCGGGCAATCTTCATGTACGCGCCGCACTGCTCCTGCGAGAATCCTTCCAGATCAATCAGCCGGATTGTCTCGTACTCGTCCACCGTCAGCACTACTTCGCGTGCGGTTTCCTCTCCATCGGCGGGTATAAAGGCCATCGTCTGGGGAAAACGGCAGACGCGGCGGCATTTTCTGGGTCTGGACAAGTCGATCCCTCCCGGCAAGTCGTTTGTACAGATATATGATACCGCAGTTTCCGGCATATGTCAATAACTATTTTCGACATATGTCATAAATAAATCGCTTACAGAATCTCCCGCAGCCCGTCCAGGGATGCAATCACGTAATCCACCGCCATTCCCCGCGTACCTTGTCCGTTTGGATCATAGAGACAGGTCTGCATACCGCTGTTGATGCCGCCTTTCATGTCCGAGCTCAAAGAGTCCCCCACCACCAGCACTTCCTGTGGCTGGATTGCGGCGTTTCCCGGCAGGTCACGGTTTAAATCCGCCATGCAGCAGTCAAAAAACGCCCGTGATGGCTTTGATACTCCCAGCTTCTCCGAGATGAAGAGATGAGCAAAGGAGTCCAGCATCCCGCTGCGGCGCAGGCGGTTGATCTGCTGGTCATAGGGTGCGTTGCTGGAAGCACAGAGGATACAGCGCGTGCGCAGGTAAGAAAGAATCTCCTCCGCGCCCGCGATCGGTATGGCGCTGTCAAAGAGGCAGTCCACGAAGAACCTTTCAAACAGCCGCCCGTCAAAGGAAATCCCCAGCGCCTCGAATACGCCGTTCCAGCGGATTTCCAGCAGCTGCTCATAGGTCAGGCTCCCCTGCTCCAGCGCCCGCCACAGTTCTCCGCTGACCCGGTGGAATACTGCCAGCGTCTCGTCGGTGCACTCCCCCAGTCCGTACCGCGCAAAGCCTGTGCGTATCGCCTCGCGCACCGAGGCGCCGAAGTCCAGCAGGGTATCGTCTATGTCCATCAAAACCGCTCTGATCATGCAGATGCTCCTGTTCGTTTATGATGTTTCCCATCCATTATAGCATGCGCAGGTCAAGTCCCGCAACGCTGCGGCAAGAGATTCTTTCCGGTACTTCATGCCGGGCTTGATTTCTCCGGCTCTGCATGGTATGATAAAATCATACCTGATACAACTGCTTCGGAGGATATGATTATGCGTAAAGATTTCGGCGCAAAGGCCTTTCTCTATCCCATGCCCGTGCTCATCATCGCCACCTATAATGCAGACGGCACCGCCAACGCCATGAACGCCGCCTGGGGCTGCATCGCCGACACCAACCGCATCGCCATCTACGTCAGCTCCACCCACAAGACCATGGAGAATATCCGTGCCCGGGGCGCCTTCACCGTCAGCATGGCAGACGCCGCCCATGTGACCGCCTGCGACTATGTGGGCATCGCATCCGGCAACGAGGTACCGGCAAAGCTTGCCAAATCAGGACTGCACAGCACCAAAAGCTCCCGTGTGGACGCGCCCATCATCGACGAGCTGCCCATGACGCTTGAGTGTACCCTGGTGAGCTACGACGAGGAGTCGGAGCTGCTCATCGGCGAGATTGTCAACGTCAGCGCCGATGAGACAATCCTCACCGACGGCAAGATCGATCCTGAAAAGCTCGATCCCATCTGCTTTGACCCGGTGCACCACACCTACCGCCGCATGGGCGAGATTGCGGGCAAGGCGTTTTCCGACGGGCTTGCGCTGAGGTAGGAGGGATTTCATGCCCACATCGAACCGCAACGCATGCGTTGACCTGACCAAGGCGTTTGCCATCTTCTGTGTCATCGTCATCCATCTGTGTTCCTTCGACCAGCCGATACGCTCCTTTGAATGGACATTCAGCGTGCTCTCCGCCAGCCTTGCCCGCGCCGCCGTGCCGCTGTTTTTCATGTGCTCGGGCGCACTGTTTCTCGATCCTGACCGGGAATTGCCGGTAAAGAAGCTCATGACACGCTATATCCCGCGCATTCTGGTCGCCCTCTTTGTCTGGGCAGGTGCATACGCGCTCTTTGGCCTGCTGCGCGGCGGGGATTTCTCCGTCGGCGCAATCGCGGAGGCTCTGAAAGACCTGCTGCTCTTTCGCCATGAGTTTCACCTCTATTACCTGCACATCACGCTGCTGTTTTACGCACTGCTACCGATCCTGCGCATACTGACGGTACACGCGACTCAGCGCGAGCTTCTCTACGCGCTGGGTATCTGGTTTGTTCTGGGCATTGTCTATCCCACGCTGCGGCCGTTCTGGCCGTTCTCACTGCTTTCGGGCATCCCCGCCCAATGGCTTCTCAACATGGCCTGGGCATCGGCGGGCTACGGATTGCTGGGGCACTATCTGGGACGGTACCCCCTTTCCCGGAAAACCGGCGCCGCACTGGCTGCGGCGGGTTTCCTCCTGATATTTGGCGGAACGATCGTCGTCTCCTGCCTGCGCGGCGCAACCTATCAGGGATTTCTCGAGGGAATGAGCCTGGGCGTTTGTCTCTACGCCGCGGGACTGTTCGCCTTATTCACCCATGTGGGAAACACACTCGCAGGACGTCCTGCTGTCGCGGCTGCATGGATTTCAAAAGCGTCCTTCTGCATCTATCTGGTGCACGTGTTCTTCCTGTACGGTCTGCGTGCAGTGAGAAATCAAATCGGTTTACCCCCCCCCGGTTTACATAACGCTTTTTGACGCCCTGCTGATCTTCGGCGCGTCGGCAGTGGTGTATATGCTCCTTTCCCGTATTCCTTGGGTCAGGCGCTGGCTGATATGATGAAAAGTTCCCCGGATTTGTCGGAATCCGGGGATCTTTATTATGCTATTTCATTGTATCCATCGTTTTTCCGTACATTTTTCATGCTGTCAGCAGAGTGAAAAAGCTTGCAAATCCCGCACTCTGTGGTAAAATAGTACCAAACCGTGTCAAAGGAGGACTTTTCATGAACAAGCAGATTATCTTTACCCGGCTCAACACTGCCGAGCTTCTGACCATCGAGGATGAACACCTTGGGAGTCATGATGTCAAAGTCAAAACCCTCCTCTCCACCGTTTCCTGCGGCACCGAGCGCGCCAACATCACCGGCGACCTCAACGTGGCAGGAGCCAGTGCGCCGGAAAAGGTGGCAAAATTCCCCCGCGTTGCCGGTTACTCAAGCGTGGGCATCGTGGAAGAAGTGGGCGATGAAGTAAAAAGCGTCGTACCCGGAGACCGCGTCTGCGTCTACTGGGGCAAGCATAAGATCTATAATATTCTCCCTGAAGAGCGTGTCGTGAAGATCGATGACGACCGCATCGACAACAATACCGCCGCGATGGCTTTCATCGCCACCTTCCCCATGGCTGCCGTGCGCAAGACAAAAGTGGAGCTGGGCGAGACGGCGATGGTTATGGGTCTGGGCATTCTCGGTCAGTGCGCCGTGCAGCTCATGCACGCGGCAGGCGCGGTGCCGGTGATCGCAGCCGATCCCAATCCCGCGAGACGTGAGCAGGCACTCGCCCACGGCGCGGATTTTGCGCTTGACCCGCTGGCAGAGGGCTTTGCCCAGCGTGTGAAAGAGCTCACCGGCGGCATCAATGCAGCCGTCGAAGTCACCGGCGTCGGCGCAGGTCTTGACGAAACGCTGGACTGCATGGCAAAATTCGGCCGCGTGGCGCTGCTTGGCTGTACCCGTGACAAGAACTTTACCATCGACTATTACCGTAAGGTTCACTGCCCCGGTATCTCCCTGATCGGCGCCCACACTAACGCCCGTCCCAATCAGGAATCCTCCGCCGGTCTCTTTACCCACAGAGACGACATCCGTGCTGTGCTGAAGCTCGCGGCCAACGGCAGAATCTGCCTGCAGGACATGGTGGCGGAAATCCACTCTCCCGCCGACTGCGGCGCGGTGTACGACCGTCTGGTCAATGACCGCAATTTCCCGACGGTTGTTCAGTTTGACTGGACGAAGCTCGACTGATCCGGCACCTGAAAGGACGGTAAAGGTATGAAAAAGATCAAAATCGCCCAGTTGGGCATTGAGCACGACCACGCGCCCGCCGCGATGGCGTCGCTGCGCCAGAATCCCGACCTGTTCGAGGTTGTGGGTTATTCCCGCTGCGGCTGCGAACGAAACGTCGGCCCGATGTATGACGGCATCCCGGAGATGAGTCCCGAGGAGCTGCTGGCCATTCCGGGTCTTGAAGCCGTGACGGTGGAGACCTACGAGCTGGAGCTGACCCACTACGCCGCCATGGCCATTGAGCGCGGGCTGCACGTACACATGGACAAGCCCGGCGCCGCTGATTCTGCCGAGTTTGACCGGATGGTGGATATGGCGGAGTCCAAGGGGCTGGTATTTCACACCGGCTACATGTACCGCTACAATCCCTTCGTCACCGAGGCCATGGAAAAGATTGCCCGGGGCGACTACGGCGAAATCTACGCCGTTGAGGCTCACATGAGCTGCCCGCACGTGACCTCCAAGCGTCAGTGGCTGGAAGAATTCCCCGGCGGTATGCTCTTCTTCCTGGGCTGCCATCTGGTGGATCTGGTATTCCGCATTCAGGGGTATCCGGAGAAGATCATCCCCATGAACTGCTGCACCGGTATTGACGGCGTAACTGCCCAGGATTACGGCTTCTGTGCCTTTGTGTACAAAAACGGCGTATCCTTCGTCAAGAGCTGCGCATCAGAGCCTGGCGGCTTCCCCCGCCGTCAGCTGGTCATCTGCGGCAGCCGCGGCACCTGCGAGATCAAGCCTCTGGAAGCTTCTGCTCCGGGTGAGTTTTTCTCCTCCCAGTACACCGAGCGCTCCGAGACCTTCGCGGATCCCGACGGCAAAACGCCCTGGGGACGCCGCGGTGAGATCGAACGCTCAGAGGTTCACGGCCGCTATCAGCGCATGATGACCGCCTTTGCCTCCTATGTGCGCGGGGAGAAGGAGAACCCCTTCACCTACGACTACGAAAAGCGTCTGCACAAGATGGTACTTGCCTCCTGCGGCGTGGACATCGACTGGAAAGTGGACTGAGGAAAGCGGCTCTGATCCGTTCCTTGTCCCGAACAACTGAAACGCGTACCAAAAGACCTGCCCGGAAATTTTGTCCGGGCAGGTCTTTTCAGGTATGGGGGCTGTATTGACTTTACTCCACACGGTAGATCTGGCAGTTCTTGCGGTCAAGCTCCACGGAGGCCGCGCCGTTGATGACGTCAATATCCTCTTCTTCGGTCAGGCACACAAGCTTTTTACAGGGGAATGAAAACTCAAGGTTGAATTTATGCGCTTCCGGGTAATGGTTAAGCAGGAAGAGAATGGTCTCATCGCCCGCTTTCTGAATCACGGCGCTGCCCAGCATACGCTCCTGCGTATAGCGCATATGACCGCCGCCGGGACGGCCCCAATCCACCCAGGATGCGGGGGTATCCATGCTCATCTTCACAGCCGGTACCACCCCTGCCTCGTCGCAGCAGGCACCAAAGGCCTCGATATCCTCCATGGCATCCTCTTCCGGCTCGGCCTGCGCAAGCCAACGGGAGATGAAGATCACCCGTCCGCGTCCCAGTGACTGGGAGCCTGCCTTCAGACCGCCGAGAAATGCACAGCTTTCCCCGTCATCATACTGCGTGGGCAGCACTCCGGTGATGAGCAGTGTGCCGCCAGCGCGGACATAATCATCCAGACGCTCCTCGGTAATCTTCGACACCACAGGTGAGCCGGGATACACTGCCAGCGGGTAATTGCAGAGTCCTGCGTCTGAGTGACGGATATCAAAAGCCGCCGCCTGCAGGCCGTTTTGCTCGGCCAGACGGAACATCCCGATATATTCTTTCGAAGAAAGACCCGCCTGCACACCGGCGACAGTCGGTGCGCCTGTGTAGTTGCTGTTATCGGCACAGGGAAGCGGATCGCCGATGGAAGTATGCAGATGCGCCGTCAGATCGTAAATCACGGCAATGTCGCAGACAGGCACCATGTCGTCCCAACGGCTGATCTTTTCATACAGCAGCGGCGGCGTCTCCTGCAGCACGGCATAGCTGGGACGCTTATGACCATGAGAGGACATGGGCGCATCGTTCCAGCAGTCACGGTCGTGGAACATGAACCAGTCGATGGCCTTGCAGCCGTGTGCAAAGGCACAGCGGGCCATGAAGCGCATATGATCGTCGGATACGCGGGTCTTGAGAACCTTGTTCCAGGTACCGGCCATGAACTCGGCGCTGAACGTAAAGTTGCAGGTATTGTTCATGAGCTTGAGAACTCTTGCCATGGACTGATAGCCGGAATAGCTCATGAAGGTACCGCGATAGAAGTCATAGCCGACCACGCCGCCGGTGGCACGCTCGAAATCGGGCATACGGGTGGGCACACCCTCGGGCAGATGGGGATTGAAGTTGGTCATGAAGAGCACCTGATCGGCTTTGATGCCGTTTGCCTCATGCATGCCCCGCAGCTCCTCAATATAACGGCACATGACCCAGGTTTTAAACTCCATCCAGTCTGCATACCATGCAAAGTCGCCGTCGATTGATTCCGGCACACTCCGCGGAGGCTGGACATCCTCGATGGTCTCATACTGACGGGCATAGGGCAGTGCATCGGCTGCGCCGTACTTTTCCGTCAGGAACTGGTGATAGAAGCCGCCGCGGCAGACATTGACGGGGTTATAGTCGGAACCCAGGAAGTTATCACGGACGATGTAGGAGATCTCGTTATCCAGATTGATCATCGTAATGCAGCCGCCGTTGACCTTCAGGTGGGGCAGGATGATCTTGTCAACTTCGTTGATCCACTTGCGGCACCAGTCCAGATACACCGGATGCAGATAGGACGGCTGGGATCCCTCGGGCAGACCGATCCAGTAACCCTGCGTGGCACGGTTCTGGCTGTCCAGACAGAAAATCGAGGGATCGTCGATGGTCAAAAAGCGCGGATAGCCGCCGTAGGGCATTTCATCGCAGCAGAAGGGGCCTGCACGGAAGTTGAGGTTGAGACCGTACTTCTCCACAAGCTCGATGAAGTAAAGCAGATTGAGCTTGGGGTCCGTGCGGCCTTCAAAGTCCAGCACACCCGCAGGATGTGCGTCATCCGGAGGCGCCACCATATGCGTCCCCCACTGGACGTAGGTGGTCACCGTGCGCAGGCCGCTCATCGCAAGTCCTGCGATGACTTTTTCCCAATACTGAGGCTCCATGCGGAAATACTGGATCTCTCCGCCGAAGATTTCACGCGAGGCTGGCTTCATGCAGATTCCCTCCCTGAAAAATAGTACGGAATGTGTCCCGTTGGGGACATTATCGCACAGGTTTACCTGCAATGCAAGAGAAATTGTAAAAGTCAGAGAAAAAATCCCACACGCGGCAAAAAGGCCATCCTCACAAACGTGGGGACGGCCTTTGGTATGTCTATGACCTCTTTTTGCGGCCGTGAAGCAGCCGCACGATGTTTGAAACAACCTGCCAGATGCTCATGGTTAACAGAATACCACCGGCAATGGCAACCGCCAGCAGCAGCGTCGTGATACCCTGGGTGAAGAAGGCATCCCAGTTGCTGTTCACGGCAAAGCTCATGGTTTTATACAGCGATCCGCCGGGGATGAGGGGGATCGCGCCGGAGATGGTGAAGAGAATCGCCGGGGTATGGGTGAAGCGGGCAAGGGTTTCGGAGTAAACGGTGAGCACAATCGTTGCGATCAGATAGCAGATCGGGTCGGAGCCGATCCAGTGCCGTGCAAGAAGATATACGCCCCAGGCGATCAGGCCGCCGAGGGATCCGGTGATGAGCTTTTTTCCCCGGACATTGAAGATGCCGGCAAAGCCCATGGAGCCGAAAAATGCCCAGACAAGCTGCAGAATCCAAGTCATCCCGTCCACCTCCTACAGCCAGCGCGCGGAGAGTGCAAAGCCAAAGGCGATCGTCACCGCCAGCAGCACGGCCTCCGAAAAGCGCAGCAGTCCCGAGATCGTGTCGCCCGAGAACATATCCCGCAGGGAGTTGGTCAGAGCGATACCGGGGATGAGGATCATGATATCGCCGATGGCGATGAGATCCACGTTCTGTGCAAAGCCCGAGCGGACAAACAGACCCGCCGCCACGCCGCCGAAGATACTGCAGATGACAGCCTTGAGGAAGGCATTGGCCTGAATGCGGGTCAGCAGAAGCTGCAAAGGCTTGAGTGCCACGCCGATAATCGACGCCGCCACGGCATCCTGCCAGGTACCGCCGAAGAGCAGCGTGAAGGGGCCGGCGATGACGGCATAGAAGCCCACAAGCTGCCAGAAGCTGTAGTGTTTGGCGTGGGCGATTTCATCCAGCCGTTCATCGATGACGGAAAGCTCCTGCGGGGGATTCTTGCAGATATCGCGTGAGAGCTGATTGAGAAGCTCCAGCCGGTAGAGATCGTAGGCGCTCTCGTGAATACGGCGTGTCTGGGTGACGGAGCCGTAGGGGGATGCGTACATGGTGACAACAATCGAAGAGGTAATGGCCAGCACCTCGGTGCGCTCGGCGCCGTAGGCATGGCAGATACGGGAGATGGTATCCTCGACACGGGAGATTTCCGCGCCGCTGCACAGCAGTTCCTCGCCGATGGTCAGCACGCGGCTGAGCATATCGCTTGCATAGATTGCCGCCTGTCCGCGGTCAATGCTGCGATCCGGGTAGTCCATGAAATCACCTCGAAGCGTTATAGGAGTATTTTATCACAAACAGGCCCGGATGGCAAGAAATCCGCAGGGCAGATCGTAGGATTCATCCGGCAAAAGATACTCTGTGCGCTTGAAAAACCGGCAGGCTCAATAAAGCAGCCAGGGACGGCGGCGTACAGCAAAGCGCTCTGCCTCGGCCTGCCAGTTCTCGATTACGGGTACCAGGCTTTCATGCCGCGCAAGCTTATCGCAGATCACATGGGTACCCATGCGCATGCGTGCCTGTATCCCGGAACGCTCAAAGTTCACCTGTTCAGGGAAAAGGCGGTTGATGGTATCCATAATATGAAGCTGGGTCGTGACCGGACGCCAGATATTCCGGTCGTGAATGCACATCATCACGCCGCTGCAGAGTGTGAGCCCTTCCCGGCCGTAGACCCGGGTCTGGTAATATTTCTGGACAAAGTACACGCCGTCAAGTCCCAGAGCGTTGAGCTCGTCTGCCAGCAGATCGCCGTCAAAGTCCGGCGCACCCACAAAACGGAAAGGTGTGGTGGTGCCGATGCCGAGCGAATAATTGGAGCCCTGCATGAGACCTGCGGCGGCAAAGTAAAGGGCTGTCTCCACAGTGGGCATATTCGGACTGGGCGGCAGCCAGACAAGGCCGGTATCCTCGTACCACATCTCACGGTTCCAGTTCTCCATGGGCAGCACCGTCAGCTCTGCGCCGATCTTCTTCTCTTCATTATACATCAGCGCAAGCTCTCCGATCGTCATGCCGTGGCGCAGCGGATAGTCAAAACCCGCCAGCAGGTCATAGCCCCAGCAGAAGGTCTCCGCGCAGCCGCCCTCCACGATATCGCCGCGGATGGGATTGGGGCGGTCCAGCACGATCACTTCACGGCCTGCCTCGGCGCAGCTCTTCACCAGTGTGATCAGCCACGGCGTATAGGTCCAGTGGCGCACGCCCACGTCCTGTGCACAGAATACCACCGCATCCACCTCGCGGATTTTATCCGTCGGGGGGATATAGCCCTCATAGTCATACAGGCTCACCACCGGCAGGCCGGTCTTTTCATCAAGATGGCCGATGTTGGGGTCGCCTGCGAACATATTGCCGCGCACGCCGTGCTCCATGCCGAAGAGGAAGCCGACATCAGCCCACTTCTCCCCCACGATCACATCCAGCAGAAGCCGTCCGTCGTTGGTCAGCGCCGAGGTATTCATCATCAGAGCGATCTTTTTGCCTTTGACTGCAGCTTTCAGTGCATCACAGGCCAGTGTGACACGTCCGGGGATCCAGTTTTTCATGACAATTCCTCCTGTTATATGGGTTCTGATACGGTTTCCAGGTACTTTTTACGGTATTCCAGCGGCGACATGCCGTACATCCCGCGAAAACTCCGCGAAAAGTGCGGCAGGGAGCCAAATCCCGACTCAAAGGCAATCTCCGTCACCGGCAGTGCGCTTGCACGCAGCAGATTTTCCGCGTAGGTCAGGCGCATACGGCGCAGATACTCGCCAAAGGGCTGTCCCATCTGATCCCGGAAGCAGGCGTTGAAGTAATTGGGTGTGTAGCCGACAAACGCCGCGGCGTCGCCGACGCTGATGGGTTCATGGAAGTGGGTATGCAGATATCCCAGAGCACGGTTGACCGGGGTACTGGGGGAACTGGCCGGATGTTCGGGCAATTCCCGGAGCACGAGGATAAGCAGCTGCTCCACCAGCGCCTGCAGGTAGACCCGGTGTCCCGGGCGATCATGCCCGTGGGCGGATTCGTCCACCAGCTGAGAGAAAATGCCGCAGGCAGTGCGTGCGGTTTCCTCCGGCAGATGCAGATGCAGCGGCAGGCGATCCAGCGCGCAGAGCTCGGAGAGTCTGGCGTCCAGCAGCTCATAGGGAAAGCAGACCCGGTAGAAGTCAAAGGTCTCGTCATCGGGGATGGTATGACTGTGAAAATCCGCAGGAGAGAGCAAAAACAGATCATCCACACCAAAGGGAATCTCCGCGCCGTTGAGGGTCTGGATACCCTTTCCCCGGGTGACGAGGGTGAGCAGGAAATGGTGATGTCCATGCAGCACGGAGGAGCCGCGCTCACGCACATGGCAGGCATCGCAGATGGGGGATTTCATGATATGTTCCCGCATGGGCATATCGTGGGAGGAGCCGTGTTTGCGCGGCGGCGGCAGATCAGGTCTGTCGTCGATCATATCTTCCATGCGCCAGCGTACGGGCATATGCATTTTTTCGCCCTCCTCTCAGGCAGCTGTTCTCTTTCTGTTTCTGATAAGCCTCGGCGGCTTCCCCGCAGCACCATCTTTCTGTATCCGGAAGCGTGTTCGCCTGCGGCGCAGGGAGGAAGCCGTGTTCTTGACACACGCCCTGTGCATTGCGCATGCACCCCTGCGGTATTGGAACTCGCAGAGTTCCAATCTTTCATTTCTACGTCGAAAGAAAGTAACCAAAGAACGCCGCCGGGGCCTACAAGCAGTTTTGATCGATCGATACCGCGTCATGCCCCGGTCCCCGGCCGAGATTTCAGCGGACCATCGCCTATGAACTTCTCTTAACCAGGGTCATGCCGATCACAGCACCCAGGCAGCCTATGTGCTGTGTGGGGAACTTTCGTGGTTACACCGGGCTTCATAGGCCTTGATCCCCGTCTCTGGAGATGGTTTCGAAAGGAAGGACCGGTAGTCCTTCCTTCGGGTGCTTCTCGAGGAACGCTTTGCGTTCCTCAGTGACATTTCTTGCACAAGCAATGAAAGATTGGAACTCTGCGAGTTCCAATACCGGAGGGTGCCCGCGCAGGGCACAGGGCGTTTGAGTCAGAACACAATGACATCCTCAAGGCGCCGAAATATGATAGTTCCGGAGCTCAAGCTCCACGCCTTCCATCCCCATTATACCACATCCCCCATGGATTCCATATCCTTTTCACCGATCATCGTAGAAAACATCAAATCTTTCCCCCTTCCCGTCAAGCTTTATTTTGCGTCCTGTAGTACCATAGAATCAGAAAATTATCAGGGAGGTTTGAACATGACCAATCCTTTTGCCTATCTCAAAGAAAAGCCCGCCGAGTTCTTTCATTTGATTCCGCAAGTCGGCGTGACTCATCTCCACTGCGAAGCCGATCCCCAGCATAACGCTGTATGGGACATGGCCGTCTCCCCCGAGGGCCGCATCTTCTTCTCCTCCTGCGGCGAGAGCTACCTCTCTCTTTATGCCAGACTCTATGAGTACGACCATAAGCAGAAAAAGCTCATCCGCCACCTCGCCCTCGAGGATGCCATTGTCACCGATCCCACCGGCCTGCGCATCAGCAAATTCCACACTGCCCTCTCCTTCATCGGCGGCGGACGCATCCTCACCACCACCCATACCACCTCCCCCGCGCCCAGTCATCCCCAGTGGATGCCCTACGAGTACGCCGGTCACCCTTACGAGCAGTATCAGGGCTCTCACCTGATGATCTATAACTACCTCACCGGCGAGTCGAAAGGTCTTGGCATGATCTCTTACCACGATACCACCTACGGCGGTATCTACGATGCCAAGAACGGCGATTACTTCTGCACAACCTGGATGCGCGGCGAGGGTATCGTCTATAACATCCACACCGGCGAGCGCCGCAGCCTCGGTCAGGTCACCGACAGCCATACCAGCCGTATGTTCACCTGCTCCGACGGGCATCTCTACGGCTCTACCTTCACCGGTGCCCTCTTCCGCTGGAATACCGACCTGCGGGATATCGAGTACCTGGGCGTTTCCGCCTCCGGCCTCATGCGCTTTGCCCGTGAGCGCGACGGCATCCTCTATTTCACCACCGGCACCTGCTCCACCCCAGGCGCCGGTCAGGAGCTCTTTGCCTACAAACTCAAAACCCGCGAGCTCAAGGTTGTCGGCCGTCCCGTACCCGTGGCTGATGCAGAGAAACCCGGTCCCAATGTGTTCTACAACGCCTACGGCATGGATTTTGACAGCCAGGGCCGCCTCTGGTATGGCTGCATGACCTTCGTACCCGGCATCAAGTACGCCGGTGCCAAGCTCTTCATGTGGGATTTTCTGAACGGCCGTGAGCCCGTGGACTGCGGCTTCCTCGGTACACCCAAGCGCACCATCGCCATCACCTCCGAGCTGCACATCGTCAACGATGTGCTCTATGTCTCCGACTCCAACCACGTATGTGACCGCGACCTGCCCTGCGGCATCCTCGCCATCGACCTGGACGAGTTCGTTCCCGCGCTGGAAACCGCTCCCCGTATCTTCTCCCACGATTACATCAACTACCTGCCCTATCCCGCCGAGTGCTTCAAGTATTATCCCAAGGATGACTTCGACGACTGCTTTGCCCGCTGGAGCGCCTATTATAAGGATACCGTGCAGTACTATGAGCGCTTCACCCGCGACAACGCTCCCCGCTACCCCTATGCACACGTGTCCGGCATCAGCGTCTGGGAGACCACCGGACGTGCCGATTCCGCCGTGCGAAAGATCGAATGGACCGGCGATGACAGCTTCACCTTCTACTGCGGCAGGGATAACACCTGGCGCGGTGAGGTCAGCGTAGGCACTCAGGCTCATCTTGAAAAGCTCGAAGCCTGCACGGCTCCCGCGTACTCGGAGCTTCATGCGGCGGTGCCGGAGGTAAAGCTGCCCGCAGTCCCCGGTCGGCGCTATCTTGCCGAGGCTGAGGCAAGCGTTACCCTGCCCGACGGCAGCATCGTCGTGGGTACAAAGGATACCATGCTTGCCCGCATCGACGGTGAGCACGTGTTCGGCCTCGGTCAGGTCTGCACCGCCGGCGGCGTGCATTCGCTGGCCTGTGATGCCACCGGCCGCGTCTGGGGTGTTGCCGGACATGACAGAGGTGTGGGGCAGATCTTCACCTACACCGTGACCGACGGCGTGCAGCTTCTGGGCATCTGCCCCGAGCTCAAGGCCGAGAGCGGACGCAACGTGTCGATCTACCGCCCCGTGACGCTTGCCTTGAGCCCCAACGGAAGATATCTTGCCATCGGCGGCGCCGACGAGCTCGGCGGCGTGGTGGTGCTGGATGTGAGCGGCGTGTAATCGCCTCCAACAATCGCTCCCCCGGATCCTGACGGATTCCGGGGGAGTTTTTATCATCCGCCGCGCCTGTCTTATCTAAAACCGCAGTTATCGGTTTTAAACGCACGGCGTACGTGTCAGATTTTGCATTTTCAACGTATTTTGCAAACAAAATCCGCTTTTGGCCTCTTGACATTTCTCCCGGTGACGTGGTATCATAAAAATCCCGCGTTTTTGCGGAAGAAAGGACGGGAGAATCATGGATTTCACCTCAGAGCGCTATGAAAAGCAGCACCTCGGCGAGGTTCTCGGCTTCGTGCGGCGGCAGACCGCCATCGAAGAAGAGCGCAAGCGCGTGCTCGACGCCGAGATCGACGAAATGCTCGAGCATTACAACTCCGACAATCAGGATCTGCACATCGCGCTGGTCGTCGCAACCGATCAGCAGCGTGAGCTGGAGGGACTCCTGGCACGCTTTGCACGTGCGGCCAATTCTCCCTTCTTCGGGCGCGTGGACTTCCGTGCCGAGGGTGAGCAGAATCCTGAGCGCATCTACATCGGCCGTCAGGGTGTCTTTGACGAAGCCACCCAGCAGACACTGGTGGTGGACTGGCGCACGCCGGTCGCCAATCTCTACTACGATGCCACCCCCGGCCATGCCTCCTACCAGAGCGTTGACGGCGAGATCACCGGTGAGATGACCGTCAAGCGCACCTACTCCATCGAAAAGGGCGAGATGACCGCTTTCTTCGACGCCGACACCGTGGCAAACGACGTGCTGCTGCAGGAGTATCTATCCAAATCAGCCGATGCCGTGCTGCGCGACATCGTCGCCACCATCCAGAAGGATCAGAACGACATCATCCGCATCGCCCCCTGGTACGACGTCATCGTGCAGGGTGTGGCAGGCTCCGGCAAAACCACCGTCGCCATGCACAGGCTGGCCTATCTCATCTTCAACCACGCCGATACCATCAAGTCCGGTCAGTTTGTCATCATCGGCACCAACCGGATGTTTCTCAACTACGTCTCCGGCATGCTGCCCGATCTGGGCGTAGAGAGTGTGCGGCAGATGATTCTGCCGGAGCTTCTGGGCTACGTGCTCCACATGACGCCGCAGATGACCCCCATCGGGCAGGCCGTGCGTGCCTTCAAGACCAGCCACGGCTTCTTTGAGCGGCTGCAGAGCTTCATCGATGACTTTGAGGACAGCGTATTCATCGACGACGTGAAGATCCTCGACGAGGTGGTGATGACCGCCGACGAGATCCGTGAAAAGGTCATCGGTCAGCGCCGCCACAGCATGGAAAACCGCGCCGAACAGATGAAAAGCATCCTCTCCATCCGCGTGGATCGTGCGCTTCGCCGGGTACTGGCAGGGCTCCAGGCCGACTGCGACCGGGATGTGGACAGGTTCCGGGACGGCTTCCCCACGGGCTTTGACTCCGTCGCCGCGATCATCGATCACAAGTACGCCCAGGAGGCGCTGGCAAAAAAGCAGGCCAAGGACTGTCTGACCCTGTACGCCAGGCGCGTCAAGCGCGAGGACGAGCACAAGCTCTACCGCAAGTTCCTGCGTATGCTGTCAAAGGATGAGCTCCCCGCTGCTGCGGCCTGCGCCAAGGCAACCACGAAAACCCTCAAGGCAAACCTGCACGACCTGTGCGACATGGCCTCCCTGCTCTTCATCGCCGCACGGCTCTATGCCCCCGAGCGTGCCGATCAGTTCCGGCATCTGGTCATTGATGAAGCCCAGGACTTCGGCCCCATGGTCTACGACTGCCTCACCCGCGCCTTCTCCGGCGCTACCTTTACCATCCTCGGCGACGTCAGCCAGAACATCGCGGGCGACGCCGGTATCGACGACTGGGACGAGGTACTCACCACAGCTTTCGCCGGGCGCAAGTCCCGCTTCTGCGTCCTGGCCAAGAGCTACCGCAACACCATCGAGATCGCGGATGTGGCAAACACCGTTCTCTCCCATGCCCCCGGACGCCGCTACGGCATTGAGCCGGTGGTGCGGCGGGGTGATCCGGTGGCATTTGACGCGCTCCCCGATTATGATGCCATGCTGGCAGTCCTGCGGGAAGAGCTGGACTCCCTTCATGCCCGTGGACGCGGCAGTCTTGCCTTCATCTGTTCCACCCCCGATCGCGCCCGGGCACTGCACGAAGCGCTGGGGCAGGAAATCCCGCTGTTTGTCTCGGATGCCGAGGAAGAGCTTCTCTACGAGGGCGGCGCGTCGATCTTTGATGCGGCGTCGGTGAAGGGACTGGAGTTTGACCGGGTCATCATCGCAGGCGCGGATGAGACGGATTATCCGGTAAACCGTGACGGTGTGCGTGCGCTGTATGTGGCCTGCACCCGTGCGCTGCACAGTCTGCGGGTGCTGTATACCGGCGAGAGGAGTGCGTTGTTTCTATAAGGTTATGCGGCCTGTGAACGCGCCCCGCAGCTTTTTCTGTCTGTAACTCATACGCCGGCTCCCCATAGATTTGTGTTTTCTGTATCTGTAAGCGTGTTCGCCTGCGGCGCAGGGAGGAAGCCGTGTTCTTGACACACGCCCTGTGCATTGCGCATGCACCCCGCGGTCACTTTCTTGCTTGTGCAAGAAAGTAACCAAAGAAGCACCCGAAGGGAAAACACCGGTTTTCCCTTTCGAAACCCATTCCAGAGACGACCATCGCCT
>SVMB01000156.1 GCA_015067675.1 Oscillospiraceae bacterium | reverse complement strand
CAGCTGCAGACCCACCCGGGCAATGTCCTGCTCCAGAAGAGAGATCAGCCCGGCAACGCCGTCGTAGCCGATGTCCTCCGGCGGACGCACGGTGCTGACCCGGTGGCGGTACCAGCGGCTCATGAAGTTATAGGGCACGATGCCCTGAATCATGGTCAGGTTCATGTGAACCTTGGGCGCCCACTCCACGGCAGCACGCAGATGCTCGTATTTGACCGCCCCTTCCAGACATTCGCCGCGAAAGAGCGTGTCGGCCTTTTTGCGGTAGGTGAAGTCGTGGGTCATGGGGTCGCAGGAGACCAGATGCTCGCCGCCGTCGCCGGGTCGTACCCAACTGCAGCCCATGGATTTGAAATAGTCGTATACGCCGAATAGGACGCTGCGGGGATTGCTGCCGGCAATGTAGCCGGAACCGCCGCGGATGCAGATGTCCTCGGCATCCTCAAGCTCTGGGTCTGTGATGTCAAAGGGCGTGCAGGCAAGCTCGTCGAGAAGTCCAAGAAGAATCTCTCCGGCGGCAGGCTGTGCGGGAAGCTTGTCCACGGGGCAGATTTCGCCGAATTCCGGCGTGCCGCTGACCTTTTCCAGATAACGGGAAAGCTCTGAGGCGGCGTAGGCCATGGTGCGGTTGTCGCCCGCATAAAGAATGCGAATCATGAGCGTCTCCTCCTGACTGTTTGCTGTGGATCGGTGTCCTTTGGTTTTGAGTTCAGTATACCATCAAAAAACAGGAAAGAAAAGAGTAATTTCCATGGAGATTGCCTCTGTTTCACGGGTTGTTGGCGGGATTTTCGGAAAATGTCCGGCTTTACTTCCCTGGTGAGCCGTGCTATAATGAAAAAAACCTCGTTTTCGGGAAACTACAGGGAGGATTTGCACCATGAGCGTTATTCTGGAAGCACATAGAGGCGCTGCCAGCGATTACCCGGAGAATACTCTGGTTGCCATGAAGGCCGCAGTGGCTCTTGGGTATGGCATGATTGAACTGGATACGAAATTCACCGCCGATAACCGCTGCGTCATCCTGCATGACCGCACACTTGCGCGTACCGCACGCCGCGCCGACGGTTCCTGCATTGAGGACGACGTGCGGGTGGAAAACTGTACGCTGGAAGCGCTCAAGACCCTCGATTTCGGCCGCTGGCAGGACGAAAAGTTCGCCGGGGAGCCGATCCCGACGCTGGAAGAAGTGCTGGAACTGGCGCTTGAGACCAGAGTTCCGCTGAAATTCGATAACGTGCTGCAGTCCCATACTCCCGAGCAGCAGGAAATCCTGTTTGCCACAGCGGAAAAGATGGGCGCGCTGAATGTGGCGGGCTTCACCACCAATTCCGTGGAGTTCGCGGGAAAAATCCTTGAACGGCTCCCTTCCGCACAGATCCACTACGACGGCGCCCCCGATGCGGAAAGTATTGCCGCAATCACCTCCATCGTCCCGCCGTCCCAGCTCACTGTCTGGCTGCGCTACCATAACGAGCGCACTGCATGGTGCAGGACTCCTGCCGTGACGCCGGAGCTGGCAGCCGAGGTGAAGAAGCACGCCCGTATCGGCCTGTGGCTTCTCACCAGGCCCGAAGAACTCCGCGACGCCGAAGCCCTCGGCGCAGACTTCGTCGAAACCGACGGCAGCCTCAGACCGTAACCTGAGCAGCACGGCACAGACTATCTCATCCGAATCTGACAGAAGGAGCAGGAATGCTATGCCCAGATATGTATGCACACTCTGTGGTCCCAACAGTACCCGCATGGGCGCCGAGCCGCCCGCCGTCTGCCCCGAATGCGGCAGAGCTGAGTTCATTCAGGAAATCCGCAAGCCCCTGACCCAGTACATCCCCGATTACTGGCGGGCGCATCTGGAAGAGAAGATTTCCCGCATTCACGAGCTGCAGCGCGACGCCGGATGGGACAGTGCAAGCTTTGCCCTCATCACCGATGTCCACGTCTGCGATAACGCCTGGCATTCCGGCGCGATCATGGAGGAAGTCCTGCGCCGCTGCGCCATCCCCTACTTCTACAACGCCGGTGACACCATCTCCGGCGCGGGTCACTGCCTGCCCGAGGACCTCTTCCTCGACATCGACGAGTTCCGCGCGGCCTTTGCGCCGGTTGAGAGCCGCTGCCTGATGGTCGAGGGCAACCACGACACAGCCTACTCCACCCTCGGCGGCACGCGGTACTATGCCCAGTCGCTGACGCAGGCGGAGTTCAACGAGCATTTCTTCCGCTGTGAGACGCTGTACCTGGGCCGCACCTTCGGCTCCGACGGGAGCTGGTACTATGCCGACGATGTGCAGCACAGGATGCGTTACGTCATCCTCAACTGCCATGATGTACCGTCGCAGGAGGTGGACGCGCAAGGGGTTCCGGCGTACAGTAAGTTCCATATGTGTGCCGTGCGGCAGGAGCAGCTGGACTGGTTTGCGAATGTAGCGCTGGACGTGCCGGGGCAGGACTGGACGGTGACGCTGTGTACGCATGAGGTACCGATTGCGGAGTGTGAGATGTATTCCGGGGATATGATACTGGGGATCATCAATGCGTTCCGGAATCATACGGCGTTTGCGGGAAAGACGGATCTGCCGGAGGCTGAGTATAACACGGAGATTAACGTGGATTACACAGGCCGGGGCGGCACGCCCCTGCACCCGAGGAACCGCGCGCGGTTCCTCACTCGGCTGCGCCGCTGTATCCATTACAGGTATCAGCTATGCAAAGTATCCCTTTATTCGCGTCAGCGCGTCGGCCAGCACCTCTCTATGGGTTCCAATGTTCATCCGGAAATGGCTCTGCGGCCCGGTATAATCCTCAATATGATGATTATCCATGAAATAATAATGCCCCGGGTCAACCTGGATGCCGATCCTCTCCGCAAACCGATACAGCGCATCCGTATTCCAACCCAGCTTTGCACAGTCTACCCACATCAGAATCGACGCCTCCGGCTTACGTACCTTCAGCGGCGTCCCTTCAAGCTCCCGTATCACCATATCCGCGTTCCCGTCCAGATACCTGGTCAGCTCGTCCAGCCACGTACCGCATTTCGTGTACGCCGTGGTCTGCGCCGTGATCTCCATCGCACCCGGTCTGCCGCAGCAGATCCCCGCTTCGTACAGAATGTCCTGTATCCTCTTTCGCAGTACCCCGTCCTCACATATCAGCGTCGCAATGTGAAACCCGCCGAAGTTGAAGCTCTTCGACGGCGAAAAGGTGCATACCGTGCGCATCCCCATGCCTTCCAGCGTGCGCAGGGAAACAAATCGCGCCCCCGGGTAGAGGATGTCCGCGTGAATCTCGTCGCAGATGACCCGCGCATCGTGGGCTATCACCACGTCGGCAAGCCCCCGCAGCTCTTCAAATGTCCATACGCGCCCCGTGGGATTGGACGGCGAACACAAAGCAAGGACTCTGGCACCGGCCTTGAAGGCACGGTCCAGCCCGTCCAGGTCGAAGGTGTAGCGGCCGTTCTCGCACAGCATCGGCACATCCACGCAGACGCGGCCCCGCATGGAGGCAGAGGTGATCGACGGCGTGTGCAGCGGCGTCATGACAACGACGCTGTCGCCGGGCTCGGTCATGGCATATACTGCGGCGCGCATGGTGTTGAGTACGCCGTTGGTGGCGACGATCCACTCGCGTTTGAGTGATTCACCGTGGCGGCGCAGACGCCAGTCGATGACGGCCTGATAGTCGGCCTCGGTCAGGGTCTGGTAGCCGAAGAGGCCGCACCGCACACGCTCTGCGATGGCCTGTCCGATTTCCGGCGGAGAGGGAAAGTCCATGTCGGCGATGCCCATGGGGATGACGCCGGCGGGTACGTCCCATTTGCAGTTGCCGGGAACGCGGGAAGCGGGGATGGAATCGAAGTCGTACATGATAACGCCTCCTTGTGGGGGAATAAGTCCATGATAACGCAGAACAGGACGAAAAGCAAGCTGAAAAGCGGTTGAATCCTGTGGTCGCGCGTGGTTTTGTTACCGGGGAAGCCAGACGCTGGGAAGCTGTCCCGTGATGGAACGAAAGCACTTGGAGAAGTGCTTGACGTCCTGAAAGCCCACGGCTGCGGCGGCTTCGGTGACGTTGT
>SVMB01000039.1 GCA_015067675.1 Oscillospiraceae bacterium | reverse complement strand
CACAACCTTTGCGCCCTCTTCCCTGCGGCGTGCAACCCGCTCCGGCGTCTCGCGGTAGAGACAGTCCGTCGTCCAGCAAAGACCTTCCGCATAGGGAATGCTGTTTGCTTCCAGATAGGTTCGGATATTCGCCCGCACGTCGGGATTGGCGAAGATTACCCGGGACGGCGGCGCGTACTGATAGGAAAAGCCCTCGTCCCGAATGGCTCCCTCCACGACAAACAGCTTTCCCACATGAATCCCCTTCTCCACGGCGCCGCCGCCTCCGCAGAACATGACCTTCTGGACGCCCAGTTTATAGAGCACTTCCAGAAATCCGCCCATGGCCGGGCATCCGATGGCTCCGTGGACGAGCAGCACGTCATCCTCGAGGAAACGGTAAACAGTGAGCTTGTTCTCACCGCCGATGATGCGGCAGGGTTCAATTTTCCCTTCCTGCAGGAGCTGGTCAATGGCCTCCGCAAAGAAGCTGATCACCAGCCGGTCGCTGGGCAGCTCATGTCTCCTCTCACCGGAGCCCAGCAGCGCCTGCCGCTCGTCGTCGTATTCCAGTACCGGAAATTCTGCCTTGTGTAACATTGTACACCCTCCTTTTTTCTTCGGACGGCAAAAAAAACGCTCTCGTCTCCTGCCATCCTTTAGATCTGCAAAGAGACGAAAGCGTTCTGATCCGATACGTATTCCAGAAACCTCTTCCGCGGTACCACTCTTCTTCACCCGGTATACCGGGTGCCCCTTCAGGCGCCGACACGCCCTTGCTCTGTTACGGGAGCTCCCGTCGGCCCTTACTCGCTTTCGCTTTCAGTGTCGCCACTCCATGGTGATCTTCGGCAGTCCTGCCCCGGCGTCTCGCACCAACCGACGTCTCTCTGTAAGGGAATGCGCCTGCTTACTCTTCCATTTCATCATGTTTGGGTTCGATTATAGCACGGCAACGTCTGCCTGTCAAGCCTTTCGAGGTTCCAGTTCCAGCAGCACCACGGCGTTATTGCTCATGGTCAGCTCCAGTTCCGCATTCTCAGGCGTGAGTACCCCCGCCGGTTCTGCTTTGAGCGCTGCAAAGTCGCGGATAGCCGCTGCCTGCTCATCGGTGATCTCGGCAGGTCTGCCCAGACGCTTGAACATGGTGTAAGCGTTGGCGTGCTCTGCGTCGATGACGTATTGGGTCAGGCACATGGGGCTTTCAAGGCCAGCAAAGGAGAAGGTGAAGGATTTATCCGCCAGCTCACGGGTAAATGCGGCGTCAGCATAGCAGAGCAGCACCGAGACACGGCCATCCTTATGCCGTGTGGGCATAACCGCCAGATCCTCAACCGCTGCATCAGTCAGCGGATCCTCGCCGTAGAAGTACAGCTTCTCGTCTCCCAGTTTATTGGCCAGTACAAAGGCGTTATAGATAGGCTTTGCGAAGTAATCCCGGGTAAAGAAATTCCGATGCCCGCCGAAGTTGACCTCCAAACCATGCTGACCGGACAGGCACAGCATCATCTGCTCATAGGGCAGCTCCAGCTCGTCAAACAGGGTGAGCATCCTGACAAAATAGGCCGAATACTGCTCGGTTTCACGGAATTCGTGGGGCGGACAGCGATCACTGCCCATGTACCCTTCAGTGGACGCGCCCCATTCGTCGCACACCAGCGGCAGATGGCCAAACCCGTACATTTTCGCGAGTCTCGCCACGGTCAGCGTGTTGTAAACCGCGCCCTGAATGTTCAGCATCTTCTCTCCGCTGCGCATCAGATCAGGAGAGGTACCGTAGGAATGAAAGGCAATATAGTCGAGCTTTGACCCTGTACGGCTGACATGCTCGAGGAAGTGCGCAAAAAATTCAAAGTGCTCATCCGACTCCGCCAGAGCCGGGCCTCCGATGGGAATCCTGAGACTTACGGAGGTCACACCGGCGGCAAAGCTGTCGTAAAGCTTACAGTATTCCGCGGCGCGCGCCAGGTTATTCTCCGCCGGTTCATCGAAAAAGTGATACCAGTCCGGCTCATTATAGCAGTGAATCCGCCACCCGGCGACCGTATCCTCGCCGTAGCGATCTACCAGATGCTGCGTATAAACCCGGCAGATTTCCTCCCATTTGGAATAGTCATAGGGATGGGAGCGCACCAGAAGCCGACCCTTATAACGCATTTTCGTACGCTCGGGACTTTGATCGGCCGCCAGCCACGGCGGGATAAAGGCGTAGGCGATGCAAAGCGAGAAGCCTTTTGATACCAGGCAGTCGATGCGGCGATCTCCCGGCGCGAAGTCAAAGACCATTTCGCCGTTTTCGTCCAGCGTCACCATCTCCTCAAACATCGCGTAGATACGCACTGTGCGTACGGCGTTATCCTCAGCCATTCTGTTGAGGTAGATCTGTCCCCAATCCTCCTCAATGGCATCGGTGGGATGGAAAACAATATGATTCCAGAAGTTTTTCAGATCCTTTTCTTTTCTGTCACAGAAAATCCTGACCACAAAATCCACTCCTCTCTTCACCGCAGGGAGTCAATGATTCCCTTCAGATACCCGATGGCAAAATACCGGCCGATGGCGTCATAGCCCTGATGCTTCATATCCTCGCCCACCATCGTCGGCACGTGATCCACACGCACGGGAACATCCACGCCGCAGTCATGGTAGAGCTGCATGATGCGCGCCATGTCAATGGCGCCGTTATCGTGGAAGGTCTCCCGGTAACGGTCGAGATTTCCCACCGTATTGCGGAAGTGGACAAACATAATCTGATCGGCAAAGCGCGGAATCACATCCTCCAGCTTTTCACCCATGATATAGAAGCTTGCCTGACACATGGTAATGCCAAGGCTTTCGCTCTGCACGATGCCGTTGACGGCGTGATCAAAGGCGTCGGCGCTGGTCATGATGCGCGAAACACGGCCCAGATTACGCGGCGGATCGTCCGGATGCAGCGCCAGTTTGATGCCATGCTTTTCCGCTGTGGGGATGACGGCTTTGAGGAAATAGGTGTAATTATCCCAGAGTTCGTCGGCTGTGATCACCGCTTCCCCCGGTACATACTCGTCTATGGCAAAGCCCGTGACACGGGCGCCGCCGCGCTCGGGGATATTGTTTGACGTGCGCAGCCAGCCAATATGGGCCATCCAGTTAAAGCAGATGCCCCGGATGTCCAGCTCGTCCATGATCGGCAGCATTTTCAGCACCCGTTCGATGGATTCATCGCGCTTTTCATCGCCTGCCTTGATATGATCGTGCACCTCGTTGGGCATGGGCTCGATCATCACGGGCTTGAGGCCGAAGTCACAGAAATCGTCATGTACCTTACGCCAGTGAGCGGCGTTGGTCAGGTCAAAATCGGCAGTCTCCGGCAGACGGATGACGCCGTGGGCAACGCCGGACTGGCGGGCGATGTCCCAGGTTGCATCCTTGGGATAGCGGAAATAGTCAGTCAGCAGCATGATACTTCCCCCTTTTCATCAGACGCCGGAAAGCGTCAGGAAGCCGCCGTCCACAGGAACCGTGACGCCGGTGACAAATCCGGAGGCTTCCTCATCCAGCAGCCAGCGAATGCAGCCGGTGAGATCCTTTGCCTGTCCGAAGCGATGGGTGGGCGTATGGTTGATGACGGTCTGCCCGCGGGGCGTGAGCCCTTCCTCGACGGTACCGAGGTAAGCTTTGGAGCGCTCGTTGACGATGAAGCCCGGAGCAACGGCGTTGATGCGGATATTGGCAGGTGCAAAGTAGGCTGCAAAGGACTGGGTGAGGTTCACCACCGCCGCCTTGCTCATGGCATAGGCAAAGCAGCGGGTCAGCGGGCAGTAGCTGTTCATGGAAGCAAAGTTCACGATGCTGCCGCCGCCGTCACGGGCCATTCGTTTCGCAAAGGCCATGATGGGCAGCACGGTCCCCATGGTGTTGATCTTCAGCACGCTTTCAAAGGCACCCATGTCGATGTCGTAGAGACCGCGCGTTCCCTCGGGAAGTGCGCCGTCCAGCTCACGGGCGTCAAACTGGGTGATGGTGGGCATGGCGGCGGTATTGTTGCCGCCGGCGCCGTTGATAAGAAAATGGCAGACGCCCCAGGTATCATAAACCGCCTGTGCCAGAGCCTCAACCGCTGCTTCATCGGTTACGTCACAGGGATAAATCAGGCAGGTACCGCCGATTCCGGCGATCTTTGCCGCTGTTTTCTCCAGTTTTTCCCGGGTTCTGCCAACAAGCGCCACCTTTACGCCAAGCCCGGCCAGATTGACCGCCACTTCCGAGCAGATCGTGCCCCCGGCACCTGTAATGACCGCCACTTTGTCCTGAAAATATGCATGATTCATCGTTTTATCTCCTTTTTCCACTCACCGGTTCAATTTCTTTCAGTTCAGACGCTTCTTTGCATTCTCATAGCAGATGCGCCGTATGGTATCGCCCAGCAAACCTTCATCATCCGGCATCCGGCCGGATTCCACCATCTGCGCCATCCACCGGCAGAGCACGCGGCGGAAATAGTCATGGCGCACGAAGGACAGGAGCGATCGGGAATCCGTCGTCATGCCCACAAAGCTTGACAGCACGCTGTGGCATGCAAAGGTGGACAGCATCTGCACCATTCCCTCATAGTGGTCACACCACCACCAGGCAGGCCCCTGACTGACCAGCGCTTCCACGCCGTCACGTGAGAAGGAGCCCGAAAGCGTTGCCATCACGGCATTGTCGGCGGGATTCAAGGGGAACAGCAGCACCTGCGGCAGACCCGCAGGAAGGCTTTCCACCGCGTCGAGGAATGCAGCAAGGCTTGAAACATCGCTTGTATTTCCCACGGCTGCGTACCCACCGGCAGCACCGGCGAGCGTACGCAGGCGGGTACTGGTCTTGCGCTGGGCGCCAATGTGGATCTGCATGGTAAATCCGTGACGGGCATAGCCCGATGCCAGCTGCGTCAGGATGAACGATGACAGCTGCAGCCGTTCCGCACGATCCAGCTCTTCACCCGCTGCAAGCCGCGCAAAACGGGAAGCGTTTCTCCCGTCATCGACGGCATAGGCAAAGCCGTTATCCAGTCCGTGATCGGAAAACCGGCAGCCGACGGCACGGAATGCATCAAGCCGTTTCTCCACCGCCGCGAGGTAATCCTCCGGCGTGCGGATGGTGATGCCGGTAAGGCTCCCGAGCCTTTCAAGCAGCGCTTTCGTCGGCAGCAGCAGATCATCTCCGCGCAGTGAGGGCGCCAGGGTATCGTCATGCGCAAAGACCGTCAGATCATCGCAAAGCGCCGTACAGGGCGCCGAATATTCCACGTTGAATGTTTCCAGAAGCTTTTTGGCAGAAGTTTCGCGGACTGCTTCATTCAGGCGATCCCACACGGTCTTACAGTCACCAAACGGCAGCAGTTCCACGCCCATCACCCGCGACAGTTCCATGCGCGACCAGTCAAACAGCGGATTGCCGATGAGCCGCGGCAGACTTTCATACCACGCTTCAAACTTTTCATAATCATCCGCGTCACCGGTGATGCGCCGCTCCTCCACGCCGAGGATGCGCATCGCACGATGCTTATAGGGATCCGCACTGATCCAGAGCTGCGTGATGTTATCGTATTTACGGTCGGACACAAGGTCGGCGGGTTTGAGATGATTGTGATAATCAATCACCGGCAGCCCTGCGGCGAATGTGTGATAAAGGCTGCGGGCAAGGGCACTGTCGAGCAGAAAGTCCGGATTCATATGGTCCCTCCGTTCTTCGAATTTACGGAAATCATCCAATGGATTTGACTTTATCTTCATTATATGTCATAATGACAGTGCGGTAAATCCGCAATGCTTACATGAAAGTTCGATTTATTTACATAAAGGAGACATGCCCATGCAGACGTTCGAGCTGCCCGTGGAATCCATGCTCCCCCGGGTGCTTCTTGCCCGCTATTACGACTCGGTCGCCATGCAGTATGAGACTGCCCAGCGCCGTGCGGAGTCCTGGGAACTGAGCTTTTATCTTGAAAACAGCGGCGTTGTTCTGATCGGCGATACCGCCTATCCCGTTCACACGGGTGACGTGCGCTTCGTTGCCCCGGGAACGCTTTTGAGCAGCATACCGGACTTTCGCTGCTACACCGTATACTTTGATTTCGGGGAACCGGGCACGGTCTGCAAAAACCAGATTCTTGACGGGATACCTCCCTACTTCCATACCACAGGCGAGCTGCATTCAGCCTTTGAAGAGATCGTTCGCTGCTACGAATCCGCCGAAATCACCGCCCGGCTGCGCCAGAACGCGCTTCTTCTTTCTCTGCTTGCCGATCTTTTTGAGACCATCCACTCCGGACGGCAATACTGCGCCGCGGTACGCCAATGCATCGAATACATACAGACGCATTTTGCCGAAAACATCACGCTTGAGACCCTCGGTGCGCTGTCGGGGTATTCAAAGCTTCATCTTCTCCGGCTTTTTGAGCAGGACACCGGTCAGACGCCCCACAAATGGCTGCGCGCCATCCGGATGAGCCATGCCCGACGGCTGCTGACGGAGACCGATCTGACCCTGGACGGGATTGCCGCTGCCTGCGGCTTTGCATCCGTTTCCCATTTCAAGGTGCTCTTCCGTGAAGAGACGCGCTTTACCCCCGGCGCCTACCGCAAAAACGCAAGACAGGGATGAGAAACGCTGCACACGGTAGAAAATGAAGTGACCCCATTTGTTAGAAAAATATTTCTGACTTAAATTGTTCAAACAACCAAAAGGGCTTGTTGTCTGGGTAATGCAGGCGGCAAGCTCCAACAGCATTGTCAGATTGTGTTCCTGCCTCAGTTCCAGAATCACCATTACTTTTCTTTTGGTGTCGCGCTCTCTCCAGAACCAAGGCCTGCAAGTTTTTAGGTATGCATTCTCTACTCTGAGCCGCTGGACTTCTGCGAGCAGATCTTCTTCGACCTTTTGAGGAAACTGCTGAGGGCGGCCTTTGCTGCTGCGACCACGGCGTTTGATGTATAGTCCACTTGCTCCCTCAGTCAGATAGATTCTTTCCCAATCTGCAACACGCTTGTCACAAGATATTTCAAACTGGCGTGCTGCTTCTTTGTAGCTAAGCTTTTCACGCATCATAGTCTCTAGACCGTCTGTTTGAACTCCCCTGTATATCGTTTATTAGGTACTCCCTTTGGCAATGAAAAACACCCCATTTCTTAGTACAAGTATTATACCATACTTGTCTAACAAATGGGGTGCCGCGGGTTTTGTATACGCATTCTTATTTGGCAGCGGGAAGCTGATAGCGAGTGCTGTACTC
Source organism: Oscillospiraceae bacterium (assembly GCA_015067675.1). Classification (GTDB taxonomy): domain Bacteria; phylum Bacillota; class Clostridia; order Oscillospirales; family QAMX01; genus SIG502. The sequence continues at coordinate 24,356 of SVMB01000039.1, read as the reverse complement.
GGTCACCATCTGCTCGTAACTCTCGTCTTCCTTCTTCAGATGATCGACATAGGCATGAGGATCGGTTTCAAGAATATTCAGAGCAATGTTGGAGCAATGGGCGCCGACGCGCTCAAGGCTGGTGAGCAGGTCAGAGAAGATAAAGCCCAGCTCGATGGTACAGGCGCCTTCCTGCAGACGGGCAATGTGACGGCTGCGGAGAGTCTGCTTGATACCCTCGGAAACCTGAATGAGGGGTTCCACCTGACGGGCAGCATCGCGGTCACCGCTGGAGAAGGCATGCACGGTCAGCGTCAGGGTCTCGCGCACTGCATTGAACATCACGTCGAGTTCGGCTCTAGCAGCCTCGGAGAAGCTCACGTTCTTCTCACGCATTTCCTCGACCGTACTCAGAATCTGCTTGGCATGGTCACTGATACGTTCCCAGTCACCGATGGCATGGAGAAGCTGGCTGGCTTCTGCGCTGTCTTCATTGGTAAGAGAACGGCCGCTGAGAGTGACCAGATACGCACCGAGCTTATCCTCGAGGATATCGGCGTCGTCTTCACCCTTGATGATACGGGCAGCCGTGTCCTCGTCCCATTTATTGAACAGATCCAGGGAATCCAGCAGAATGCTGCGGGAGAGGGATGCCATTGCGGAACCGACGCTGCGGCAGCGCTCGAGAGCGATACCGGGGGTGGACAGGAAACGGGGGTCGAGCTCGGCAGTTTCGTACTCGGCCAGAGCCTTGGGGGCACGAACCTTTTCGTCCGGCTCGGGGATGGTGAGATAAGCAAGCTTTTCAAGCTGCCTGGTAAAGGGCAGGATAACCACGGTGGAAATGATATTGAATGCCGTGTGGATAACCGCGATATTGGCGGCATCCAGCGCATTCGCCAGGAACGGAGGATTCAGAATATATCTCATGCCCAGGAACAGAAGCAGGAACACAACCGCGCCGATGATATTGAAGTACAGATGCACCATAGCTGCGCGCTTCGCGCCGCGATTGGCACCGGAGCAGGAAATCAGCGCCGTGGCACAGGTACCGATATTCTGACCGAGGATGATCGGGATGGCGGCACCGTAGGTGATGGAGCCGGTCACGGTCAGCGCCTGCAGAATACCGACGGATGCAGAAGAACTCTGGATGATCGCAGTCAGGACAATGCCTGCCAGCAGTCCCAGGAAGGGATTGGTGAACATGGTGAAGAGGCTTGTAAAGGTGGGATCGTTGGCCAGAGGCTTGACTGCGCCGCTCATGACGTCCATACCGAAAAGCAGTGCACAGAAGGCCGCGAGAATGCCGCCGATATCCTTCTTGCTGTCGCTCTTGCAGAACATGGTCATGCCGATACCGATGACACCGCAGACCGCCGCGATGCTCTCGGGCTTGAAGATGGAAACCAGCAGCGAATCGCCCTGCAGGCCGGACAGAGAGAGCAGCCATGCCGTGACAGTCGTACCGACATTGGCACCCATGATGACGCCGATGGCCTGTTTGAGGGTCATAATACCGGAGTTAACAAAACCGACGACCATAACGGTTGTGGCCGAGGAACTCTGAATAATTGCCGTAACACCCGCACCCAGCAGAACGCCGCGCAGCGTGCGTCCGGTCATCTTTTCAAGCAGCTTTTCCAGCTTACCGCCCGAAACCTTGCGCAGTCCGGCGCCCATCATGTCCATGCCGTACAGGAACACGACAAGACCGCCGAACATTGTCAGCACATCCATAAAACCCATACTTTTTCTCCTTTCGCGCGTCCACTTCTTTTAACGCGCACTCTTCCCGAGATTTTCATACAGGCAGAGTATACCATAAACTTTTTTATGGGTCAATAGAAAATCGTAATAGTTAACCACAGATTTATGACCGCTTCCCTGTAGGAATCAACAATTCATCCCAAGTTTCCACATTTTCAGCGATCAACTTATATTTATGGCATCAGAAAGTTTATAAAAGCAAGGAGGGAACGTTCCACGCTCCCTCCTGTACTGTTACAGCATCCAAAACCGCTGCAGACTAACCGATTATTTTCCCTCGGCCAGACGGATGGCATCAAGGGTATATTCCGCATTGAGCCGGGGCTGCTCGATATACTTGTCAAACATCCCCACCAGCACGCCGTCGCCGGGCTTCATCGATGCAAAAGCATTGACGAACGCCTCGCGCACCTGCTCCTGCGTGGCGCACTTACGTCCGGCGCCGAGGATTTTCAGCGCAAAGGTCGGTGCAGACAGGCTGCGGATGACCTCATACATTTTCGGCACGTCGCTGTCCTCAAAACGCTCACCGGTGGGATTGACATCGTGGGAGCGGTCAGGCTGCATGAGGTTATAGACCGACGCCATGTAGTAATCCGGAACAAGTCCCTTCTCTTCAGCGTAGGAAAGCACCTCCGGGAAATGGGCGCAGATGCCGCAGGGAACGTTTTTGGCGCGGATCTTATCCAGCAGACCGCCAAGCTTATCAAGCTGTCCCGCCATATACAGTTCGTCGGCCAGTTCGCCGTGGATGCACACCGCTGCGGGGTCATACTTCATCAGCTCGTCAAGTTCTTCCTCATAAGTGGTCAGGTTCTTGCCGGTCTGGGCAAGCCACATCAGCTTTCCGCCGGCCTGGCGGTAGCGATGCAGCAGTCCCATGGTCGGCATGCTGCCGCGGGACTGCATACCGTTGATACCGGCCTCCACGCAGCGGTCCAGCATAGCAAAGGCCTGCTCTTCGGTAAAGTAGCTCTTCATATCGGCATCGGTGCCTGCGTCCAGATGGGATTTACCAGTAAAGGGATTGCTTCCGACGATCAGCCGGGTAACTTCGATATCACGAATTTTCATGGTAGGCAGCATAATGGTATCCTCACAGTTCGTGCAATATGGTTTGGGAGGCAAAAAGGCGGGCATACTCCCCCGTTTTCGGCTCACATGACCATTATAGCGCCATATATGCCAAATTGCAAGGGAATCATGCCTGTTTTTACTTCAATTTCGCCCGGAACGCTTCAATGTACTCTTCCACATCCACCACCGTGCCGGTCAGTCTTGCCTCTTCCGCCGCAAATGCGATCATGTGATTGTCGCAGGACTCCCGGATACCGGGGATGGAGCAGCCGGTGTAGGTACCGTTGAGATACTCATACAGCGCCCGCACGATGCCATTGTCACCTCCGCCATGGCCGTGGGTCACACCGTCCAGACCTTTGATATCATAGTTGGTGTACTCCCAGCTTGTGAAGTCGTAGACCGTGATGGGAGATTTACCGTCAAGGGCTGCGCGGATCTCGCCGTCGGTACCCATGATGTGGATGAAGCGGCCGCCTTTGTTGAAGGAGCTCATGTTGAACATCACCGTGATATCGTCCTCGAAGAGCATATTGACCGTCTGGTGATCCACCACGTCATTGTCGCATTTATAGACGCATTTGCCAAACTGGGAGGTATGCAGCGCCTTCTCCACTTCTTCAGAGCTAGGATTCATGTTGCCGGTAACGACCACCTGTGCCCACTTTACTTCGTGATTGAGATGCAGATAGCGATCGACCGCGTTGTAGCGGCAGTTTTTCACCGGGCAGCCTTCGATGCAGTAATCCGGTGCTCCCTCAGGGGCATTCTCCCGCTTGAAGTAGGACAGCGTGCCAAAGGACTGCACCTTTTTGCACTTCTTCCCGATCAGCCACTGCAGCAGATCCAGATCATGACAGGACTTCTGCAGCAGCATAAAGGAGCTTCGGCCTTCGTTGCACCAATTGCCCCGGGCAAAGCTATGGCTGTGATGGTGATTGCCGACGCATTCCTCATGGGTGATCGACATGATCCGACCGATCCGGCCTCTGTCGATGATCTCCTTGATCTTGAGGAAGAGAGGCGTGTAGCGCAAAACTGTGCAGATCACAACCTTTGTTCCCATCTCCTCGGCATGAGCCGTGATCATCTCGCATTCCTCAGGACTTACGCCGATGGGTTTTTCCAGCAGCAGATCATAGCCCAGTGAAATCGCTTCCATGGCAGGTGCGAAGTGATCCCGGTCCATCGTCGCAATCAGCGCCAGATCCGCAATCTTTCCCAGCGCCAGCAGCGGCCGCCAGTCCGCAAAACAGTTCTCCTGCGGGATTCCGTGCTTATCCCGGATATCGTTGCGTCGGCTCTCAATGGGCTCGGCAACCGCCACGACTTCGTACTGCTCCGGCAGGGTTAGCATGACATCGGTATAATTATGTCCCCGTACGCCGGCACCGATCAAAACAACGCTGATCTTCTTCATATCTTTTCTCTCCCATTTATTCTTTGAAAAGGCTTTACATTCCCTCTCCGTTACGTTATATTATACAGAGAAGATTTCAAATTAAAAGATACAATCAGGTCAATCTCATTTGATTTCAGGTCAAGATCGGAGTGACGGGCTTTGAGCATCTGGCAGCCGTTCCGGGACGGCGAACTCATCAGGATCGAATCCATGTATTCGCTGTTTCAATACCATTACCACAAGGGGTACTGCTTCAACGGAGCCCATGATCTGTTCTGGGAGTGCGTATATGTTCTGGAAGGGACCATCCACGCCTCAGGCGACGAGCGCATCTACGACCTGACCCCGGGCAGGATCATCTTTCACAAGCCCATGGAGCTGCACAAGTTCAGCGTCACCTCCGACGGCGGCGCGCGGCTGATGATCTTCACCTTCACGCTCAACGGTCATGCGGCATCCAATCTCAAAAACCGCGTCTTTACGCTGGATGCAGAGCAGCAGCAGCTTCTCTCCGGTATTCTGGATTACGCAGCTTCCAAATCCGCGCAGATATCGATTCCCCCTGAGCTTTCCTATTCTCAGCGTTGGCTGGCACCCGCTGCCCACTCACCGTTTTATCTGCAGCGGATCGCCTGCGACCTTCACCGACTCTTTCTCTCCCTGGCAGACAGCGGCAGCATCACCGAGTCTCTTTCCACCCCCGAGACCGAGCTCTACCGCAAGGCTGTCCGATACATGCTGAGCCATCTCAACTGCCAGCTCTCCGTCTCCGACATCTCCCGTTACTGCAGCGTCAGCGACTCAAGTCTCAAGCGTGTCTTTGCCAAATACGCCGGTATGAGCGTGCACAGATATTTTCTGATTCTCCGTCTCAACGCCGCCGCTGAAATGCTGCAGACCGGCAAAACCATCACAGAAGTTGCCGATACGCTGAATTTCAGCAGTCAGAGCTACTTTTCGGTTTCCTTCCGTCGTGAGATGGGCATCTCGCCATCGGAGTATAAGTCAGGAGCTCCCCTCCCCGCTTCCCCGTCGGGTCATCTGCTCCTTCAGGAGTCGGAACATCTTTGAGAAAATGGGATCAACACGAAAATTGGGCAATACATGAACCCCCGGGAATCAGAAGATGATTCCCGGGGTTTTATGCTTTTGAGTATGTTTTCTCTGTATGACTTTTTCGAGTTACAGCTCAATGACCGCTTCAAATCTATTGACGCCCTTGGAGGCGAGACGAATCTCCCGGTTCACTTTTTTGCCCTGATATTCGATCTCAACGTCATAGGTACCGTAGAAGCCCTTGAATCGTGCGATGCCGTTCCGGTTTGACTCAAGCTGTTCTTCCGTATGCCACTTTTTCTGAATCAGATCTTTCATCCTGTAATAAGCAGGCTTGGGACTCATGTCGTAGCGCAGCAGACCGCCGTGGTAGTAGTTCTCGCCCAGCGTCATGTTGCCCTGCGATGCCTTGATCTTTTCCGGATCCGGATCGGCAAGATGAGCATAGCCGTCCACCAGATTCCAGTAAACGATCTGCTCCATGTTCGGATGGGAAAACCAGATGGAATACAGGTTCTCGATGATATCCGCCTGAAGCTCCTCGTCCTCCGGCTCCCAGGAATAGGATGGGATCGTGACCTCGGTCACCTGCAGGGGCTTGCCGAAGTTTGCATACAGATCCATGTGCCGGTACAAGAGCTCCGGATTGTAGAAATATCTGGTATTCTCGTACTCATTCTCGCGGCGGAAGAACATATGGAACTGTGAGCCGATGGCGTCGATTCGGGCACCTTTGAGAAGATTTGCCTCAATGTAGGCATAATACTTATCAGTAGGACGACAGTTATCTCCCCACGGATGACGGGTGGCTTCATTGATGACCAGCTGATTGGCCGGGAAATACTTTTCCGCCAGCTTAAAGCACCACTCCACGTAATCCGGAGCGTCATAAAAAGCGGTTCTGCCACGGTCCAGTCCCCAACTCATTTCGTTTGTTACCTCAATGGTGGGAATCTTATCAGCGTAGCGTTCCGCAATCTCACGGTACCGCTGCTCCATCGCCTGCTTGGTCTCCGAGACCGTGGCGCCGTACAGCCACTGCGGGACGAAGTGCTCATAGGCCAGCGCATGCTCACGGGGCTCAATCCCATGCTGCCGGCAAAATTCGATGCACAGATCGATGGGCGGACGGCGGTAGAGTTTTTCGCTGTCCTTTGCATACCGCGTATGCCCCTTCTGCGGCTCGGTAGCATCCCAGTAAAAGGGCAGGGTGGCCATATTGAAGAGATCGGCAAACCGGCTCTTGTATGTCTCGTTCTTTTCCGCAGTTTCCATTTCGTCGAGCATGAAAAGATTGGCGCCGAACTTGAACTCGTGACTTTTTTGCGTTACCTTCACCCGTGCGCCCGGAATGACATTTCCTGCGCTGTCTTTGACCGTAATATCGGCATATCCCTTACGGTATTGCTCGATACCGGACCTGACCCGGTCCGCTACATAGTCTTTTTGAGCCTCAAACAGCTCAAAAACCTTTCTTCTTTCGCTCATAGTACCTCTCCTCCGTTCAAAATCTGCCGGACATCGTACGCTTTGTCAAACTCCATGATAAATCCGTTGTCAATCCGGTCGGTAAACGCATGGGGATCCTCGGTATTGGAGGCAAACATGCCGTAGTGATTGGGGACGTTCACCTTCGCGCCGATTTTCCCGGCAACGATGACTGCTTCGGCAGCCGTCATATTGCCAAGCTTTCCGTTGATACAGATAAAGGTGATGTCGGGACGATATTGGGCAATCTCAAACAGCCGCTCGTTATACAAGCTGTCGGAGCTGAAATACAGCGTCGCACCTTCCGCGCGGACAATCAGCCCAAAGGCTTCCGCCGGGTGATCGGCAAACACCGCCGTCAGTTCGATATCCCCAACCATTATGCTTTCACCAAGGTTCAAGACAGCTGCATTATGCCTGCCCAGCTTCTCCAGCTCCGTTTTCCCCTCGTTGGTCGTGATAAACCGCTGGGACACCGGCATCTCACAGACAGCATCCGGATCCAGATGATCCAGATGGTTGTGGGTGCAGATCACCGCATCGGCACGGATCTCCGCAGGCTTGATCGGCGCCTCCACCAGTCGCGGACGGTTGGCCACGCGATTCACCACATCCGACAGGTAGGGATCGATGATGATTTCCGTGCTGCGGGTCTTGAGAACATACCCGCTCTGCCCTATCCAGCGAATAATCATTGGATGCTTTTGCCTCCGTCCACGAAGATGTTCTGTCCGGTGATGTACCGGCCTTCCTCGGAACACAGCAGCGCGACAATCCCCGCGCAGTCCTCCGGCTGACCCCAGAAGCGCATCGGAATGGTGTTTCTGACCTTTTCGGAATAAACCGGATCGGACAGCGCTTCAATATTGCGGTCGGTATCAAACACGCCGGGAGCAACATTGTTTACGGTGATACCGTCCGCTGCAAGCTGCAGCGCCAGCGACTGCACCATGTTGGTCTGCGCAGCCTTCGAGGCGGAATAGATGAGCATATCCGGATGAGGCTTTGCTTCCTGAACGGAACCGATGGTGACGATTCTGCCCCATTTGTTCTGCATCATATGATCGGCTGCCGCCTGAATCAGAAGCATACTCGACACAAAATTGCAGTTGAGCTGGTCATAGCAGGCTTCCGTCGTAATTTTCTGCCAGGGTGAGCGGTACTGCACCGATGCATTCAGAACCAGCACATCCACTGCTCCGATTTTCCCGCACAGCGCCTTGGTTTCATCCAGATTGCAGAGGTTTGCCGTGACAATCTCTGCCGTTCCGCCGACGCTTTCGATCAGCGCTCTGGTTTCCTCCGCCCTGGCCACATTAACTGCGGCATGGACAATCACATGATAGCCTTCTTTTGCAAGTCTGATCGCAATGGCCCGGCCGATTCCCCGGGAAGAACCGGTAACCAGCGCTCTTTTTTTCCGGTCAGTCTTTGTCTGTATTGTCATCCTGATCGCTTCTTTCTTACAGTGCAGTTTGAGTATCGTTGGGATCGCCGTTGCGGGCAAGATCATATTCCTTCGACCAGTCCAGATAGCGGTATTCCTCGCCTCTGGGATCGTTCCTGATCCAGTCGGTCAGCATATCCAGCATCTCAACCGTCCAGGTGTTGCGGTCAATCTGCGCGGTGGTGAACTTACCCTGACCGATCATCTCAAATCCGAAGTCATCCTTTACATGGGTCTTGGCAGCGCCTTCCACCACATCGGCCACCAGATGGGCCGGGATAAAAAGCACGCCGCCGCCGGCACCGAATACCACGTCGCCGGGCAGGCAGACCGCTCCGCCGAAACTGGTGATCGTGTTGTAGCCGGTCATGACGAAATCGCGGATGGGCGTGGGATCAATACCGCGGTAGTAGACCTGCACATCGGGAACTGCCTTCATCTGCTCCACGTCGCGGATACCGCCCCAGATCACGGCGCCGCCGGTCTTGGTTCTCTTCTTGATCGCCGTGGTCAGATTGCCGCCGAGGAAGGTACCCTTATAGATCTTATCAAACATATCGCAGACGACGACGTCTCTCTCCACGAGATTGTCAATTACCCACTGGTTATAGTTTCCGCTTCTGCCGTCCTCAGCACCTCGCTGGAACATCAGCTCATGCAGATCGGGGCGCGCGGGGCAGTAATTGCAGGTTACCGCTCTGCCCACCAGCTTACGTCCGTCATCGTGAAGCGGATACAGAGGATGTTCTCCGCCGCCTACGAACTGATTCTCATAGCCCAGCACGAAGATCGGCTTCCACACTTCCTCCAGCGTCATGCCGTAAAGCGCATCCAGATACTTGTCCGCAACCTTGGGACGTCCGTCGGGGAGACGTTCTCCCTTCCACTGAGGGGTGAGGGCGATAATGGATTCTCTGTCATTGAAATGCATCACAATTTCCTCCTGTCAGCTCCAGATTCGATCGTTTGAAAATTCTTTGTTCCACATATCCGTGTTTTCCCACATGCCGGGAATGTTGGGGTTGATGTGCTCACGCAGGACCTCTTCGTTGAGATCGTCAAAGCCGAGGCCGGGTTTCTCCGGCACCTTGATGAAGCCGTTTTCAAATACGGGATTGGGAATCCCGGTCACCATGTCGGCCCACCAGGGCACGTCCACGGAGTGGAACTCCAGCGCCAGCACATTGTGCATGGCCGCCGCCGTCTGCACCGCCGCCATGCAGGCAACCGGACTCTCCGCCATGTGGACGGCGACCGCCACGCCGTGCTCGTCGGCAATGTCGGCGATCTTCTTTAACTCCAAAGCACCTCCGCAGGTCAGGATGTCCGGATGGATCACCGAAACTGCTCCTGCCTTGATCAGCGTCTCAAAGCCTTCCTTGAGATAGATATCTTCGCCGGTACAAACAGGGATTACCGTGCTGTTCTTCAGCCGCACATACTGATCGGTATACATCCAGGGAATCATGTCCTCAATCCACGCCAGATTGTAGGGCTCCATACGTCTGGCAAAGCGTATTCCGTCCTCAACGCAGACATGACCGAAATGATCGACGGCCAGCGGTACCTCATACCCGATCACCTCGCGGATTTCCTTCACGTAATTTTCCAGATAATCCAGGCCCTTCTCGGTCAGATGGATGCCGGTGAAGGGATGGGCGGTGGTTACGATGGAATAGCTCTTCTGATGGCGGACCATGTCTGCCGTCACGCTGCCGCCCTGCACATTCAGGATATGGGACGCATACTTCTTCATTTCATCAATAAAGCCCAGCGGTGCATTCAGGGTTCCCGGTTCATCCAGAAGAAGGCCGATACCCAGATCCATCTTCAGGAACGTAAAGCCCATATCCATGCGCCTCTTCAGCGCCATACCCATATCATGTCCGGTATGCTTTCCCGCCACATCGGTATCACAGTACACCCGGACCTCATCGCGGAACTTGCCGCCCAGCATCTGATACAGCGGTACGCCATAGGCCTTTCCCGCCAGATCCCACAGTGCGATCTCGATGCCGGACACGCCGCCGCCCTGTCTGGAAGGGCCGCCGAACTGCTTGATCTTACGGAAGATCTTATCCACGTTGCAGGGATTTTCGCCGAGGATGCGGCTCTTGAGCATCAGCGCGTAGGTCTTGCTGGACGCATCACGCACTTCTCCGTATCCGCAGATTCCCTGATTGGTCATAATCTTGAGAAGAGTACAGCGTTTGGGCGCTCCATCGATATCTACGAAACGCATATCGGTGATACGCAGTTCCGAGGGGCTTGAGCAGGTATTGTAACTCATCGTTTACCTCCACTGTTTTAGCATATTCCATTGACGAAAACGCATTCTTCTGTTAATATCAATTATAGAGTGAATGTCTTTCTTTTTCTTCAACTATCTTATTATCTTTGCAAACTATATTACGATTTTTCCCGGACTATATCCCATCCCTGAAGTAATCGATGCAGGAGGCATACTGTGAAACAGGCGACTGTATATGATATCGGTGAAATCCGAAACAACCATCATGACCAGCAGGTCAAAATGTGGCGGGCATCGGTACCTGCCGGGATACGTCCCCTGGTACCTCACCAGCACATTCGATTTGAACTGATGCTTGTGAACGCAGGAAGCGGTATTTACACGACTACGCACGGTGATTACCCAATTTATCCTGGAGATATGTTCGTTTTTTCAAGCAACGAATTTCACTGCATCACCGATGTGGGAAGTGTTGGTCTTGATATCACCAATCTGCACTTTGAACCCATGTTTCTGCGCAAATACGGCAATGACAGCGTCTCTTTCACCGACATTCGGTTTTGTTTTTCTCACAGCCAGTCATTTTCCAACCGCATCCCGGCTGAAAAGAACAGTCAGCTGGCACTTCTGATGCAGGCAATTCGCCGGGAACTGTCAGACCGCGATCACGAATACACCATTGCCGTCAAATCGCTTCTGCACCTGATGATTATTTCACTCCTTCGGGAGCACGGCTATGCAGACTGTGAAACCGAGGCCAAACACGAGCAGGTTCAGAACATCCAGCATGTCCTTTCCTACATCGACAAGCATCTCAACGAAAAAATAGCCCTGCGGGATCTCTCAGACCTCGCAGGGTTAACGCCAAACTATTTTTGCACACTCTTCAAGCAGATTTGCGGCTTTACCCCGTTTGATTACATCAATTCCAGGCGAATCGACAAAGCCTGTTCCATGCTTTTGCACGACGGAGTAAAGCTCAACATCATCAGCATTGCCAACGAATGCGGCTTCAACAACACCGCCAATTTCAACAAGCTCTTCAAAAAAGTCATGGGCCTGACGCCCAGCGAATACCGCAGCAACGGAAATTCCCTGATCAGCTGACGTATGATACGACCGTTCCGACGAACCGGAGACTGATTGTCGACAGTAAAAACCACTCCTTTGCGTTTATTGACAAAGGAGTGGTATATGCGTAACTCAATTCTGCAAAAAGCTGTGTATGTCACAACTCAGCAGGCAAGGGGGTTTTGAACGTGTCGAAAAAGTTGCAGAAATCTTTCGTTCCGTTCAAATTCCCGGCGTTTTCGCGTCAGAACTTACTCTTCCCAGTTGTGCCAGATGTTCTGCACATCGTCGTTGTCCTCGAACTGCTCGATGAGCTTCTCCATCTTCTCGATATCCTCTTCCTTGTCGAGGGTAACGGTGTTCTGGGGAACCATCTGCACTTCGGCGGTGGCGAAAGTATAACCCAGGCCTTCGAGGGCTTCACGCACGGTACTGAAGTCTTCGGGGCTGGTATAAATTTCAAAGCACTCTTCCTCGGCGACGAAATCGTCGGCGCCGGCGTCGATGGCCTGCATCATCAGCTCGTCCTCATCCTGATCTTCACGCTCGATGATGATGACGCCCTTCTGGTCAAACTGCCAGGACACGCAGCCGTTGGCGCCCATGCCGCGGCCGTACTTGTCGAAGATGTGACGCACGTCGGCGGCGGTACGGTTCTTGTTGTCGGTCGCAGTCTCGACGATGACGGCGATACCGCCGGGGCCGTAACCCTCGTAGTTCATCTCGATGTACTCAGCGCCGGTCTCGCCGGAAGCCTTGGCGATCATGCGGTTGATGTTATCGTTGGGGACATTGTTGGCCTTGGCCTTGGCGATCATATCACGCAGCTTGGAGTTGGACTCAGGGTTGGGACCGCCGGTACGGATGGCCAGCGCCATTTCACGGCCGATCTTGGTGAAGATCTTTGCGCGCGCGGCGTCGGTGCCTTCCTTCTTACGCTTAATATTATTCCATTTGGAATGGCCAGACATTGAAATTGCTCCTCTCATGTTTCATGTTCATAATAGTATAAGTCTAACACAGGTATTGATGCCTGTCAATCGTAAGGTTGTACGAAAGGAAAGAATAATTGCCTGTTTTTGTTCGCACATGATTGATTTGGGCATATGTTTATGATAGAATACACTTGCAATGTCCAAATTGAAAAGAAAACGGCTGACCCGTATCAGGAGAGCAATTATGACTTCCGTATCCCAGCTCCTGCAGGAGCATTACAATTTTACCCCATCTTCCCTCAGCCGTGCAAGCCTCGGCGCGGGTTCCGATACCTGGTTTGTGACCACGCAGGATGCCCGTTACGTCCTGAAGTTTCCCGAAGTCTCCGGCATGAATCATCCGGAAAATGAACCTTCCCTGTGTGCTCATCTGCGCGCATCCGGCATTCCCGCCTGTGAGTTTATTCCCAATTGCACAGGCAGCTTTCTTTCCAGGGACGATCATGGACGGCTCTTTCATCTGCAGCACTTCGTTGCGGGAAAGGTTTACGCCTGGAATACCGTGCCAAACGTGCTTCTGAACAAGACTGCCGGGATGCTCGGGCGCATCCACGTGGCCCTCTCTGACTTTCCGACACTTCCCGAGGGTATCGGCGCAGGCTTCTTCCGGTACATGACGCCGCAAAAAGCATATGCCTCCTATCTGCGATCTCTTTCCATCGCCGAGTCACGCAGCGAGCATGATATCACCATGGAGCTTCGCTGGCGTATCGGCCTGATGGAACGTTTTCCCGATTATCGGTTTGATCCGTCAAAATTGCGTTGTCTGAACACCCACGGCGACTATACCATCAGCCAGTTCATCTGCTCAGGCTCCGACATTAGCGCCGTCATCGACTGGACAACTGCCTGTGTTCACCCGGCAATCTGGGAACTCATGCGCTCCTATGCATACGCGGCGCCCGAATGCGCCAATGGGCAAATCGACAGGGAGGCGTTCATACGCTATGTCGCCGAATACTGCCGCTTCTCCCCTCTCGGCAGCTACGATCTGGAATGTCTGGCTCCGCTCTTTTATTACCAGATCGCCGTCTGCGATTACTACGGACAGTATTACGCTTCAACCGCCGCCAACCGTCAGCTTTTTCTGGCACAGGCACGGCTCTCCACCCGCCTCATGCGCTGGTTTGACACGCACTGCGATGCACTGACCGAAGCGATGCTCAAAGCACCGCTTCCCCGTTAGATATACATATACGCGAAGGACTGCAGCGGCAATCGCTGCAGTCCTTTTTCGTTACACAGGTTTCTGTTTGCGCAATCAGAAGGGATTACCCTCACCAGTCACACCGGCGAATTCTTCCTCGGTGATCACACCGTTGGCAACGGCGTTGGCGCGCAGCTCCCAGTAGAGTCCCGCCATGGAAAGCTGGCGGTAGGGTCCCACAAACACCAGCTCCAGAATGCCGCAGGTCAGCGCAGAGAGCAGTCCCCAGCCGATGAAGCTGAGATAGAACACGAAGATCTCGGCTTTATAGCCCTGCGTCATACGCATGGAGAGCTTCAGTGCATCTTTTGCTTTCACATTCGGCTCATTGGCAAGGATATAGGGCGTCATGGAATAGGCCAGCGCCTTGACAATACCGGGAATATAGAACAGCAGCGACCACAGGAACGTGAACAGCATCATCCACAGATAACCGCCGAGCTTACGGCTGAAATTGGTGAAAGCCTGGGTAAAAATGTCGCCGATATTGCCTTTTCCGCCCAGGTACATGCGGCTCAGCATGAAATTATAGCCGATCGTCAGCACGGGCATCAGAATGAATGCCGCAACGCCGCCGGTCGCACCGGACAGCACGCCGCAGACCAGCGCAAACACGATATATGCGCCGATGGATGTACCCATATCACTGCGATAACACGCCTTGGCCTGCAGTTTAATCTCTTCTCTGGTTCTCATCATAATTCCTCCCTTTTTCCGGTTTTTCAAACCGTCCTGTCTACAGATTAGCAGATAATCCGTGTCCTGTCAACATTTTTTGACAATTTCCGCAAAAACATACCGGCAGAAAACTCCGCCGGTATGCAACCCTGATCTCTTATTCGATTTCCGCCAGAGGAATATCCTCCACGCGGATGCGGTAGGTATGCCGCGTACCCTCATGCACAGAGTCAAAGCTGATCTGGGTACCGTCAGGACTCCAGCGGGCATGGAGATCGGTACGCAGGTCGGGATCGGAGAACGAAGAAGTCGCAGGTGCGGCAAGCGCTGCCAGATCCATCTTCTTACCATTGGCCGGATTATGGATGAACAGACGGCGATAGCCGTCGATGGGATAGGTATCGTTGAGAATCCACTTGCGGTCGGGAGAATAGATGCAGTGACCATCGGTAGGCATATGGTTCTCGGGATCCATGCGCAGGGCGTCATGGGTACGGTTATTCATCAGATACAGACCCCAGCGGTCGTTATCCCAGTCATTGGCGTAGAAGAGAATCTCCTCGTCGTTCTTCCAGTGATAATGGGAGGCAACACTCTTCATCATCAGGAATGCATCCGAACCGTCGGTGTTGGCGGTGATGGTAAAGGTACGCCAGCCGCCGCCCAGACGCTCGGGCTTGCCGCGCATGAGCGCCACAAAGCGCGTACCGGAAGGATTGAGAGTGATATGGTTGATGAGATACTTCCAGCTGCGTTCTTCTTCCGTCATATAAGGGGCCGCCAGTTCAAAGCACTGCTGCAGGCTGAGCACCAGCTCACTCTTGCCGGTGGCGGGATCAATGCGCCAAACGCCGTCGTCGGCAGGCGTCTTCTGATTGGCAAAGTCATCGGGCAGGCAGGCATAGCCGTAACCGGCGCGGAAACCGTAGATGCGGGGGAAGTTGATCGACAGCGCCACACTGCCGTTATCGGCGACGGTGGCGGTGGGACGCTCCCAGAGGCGTGACTCGCCGGTTTTGACGTTGAGGATTTTGGTGACAAGCTTGAAATATGATACGGTATTGTACATGACCTCGTCGTTGGGCGCCCAGGGCGTCCAGCGAAGTAAGCTTCCCTGCTGGAAGTTCCAGGCCAGTGTATCGTCCAGCGGCTCAAAGAAGTTATCCCGCAGGCGAATCAGGCCCACGGTCGCCGTATCATGAGCGCGGGTCATGCGGTTTTCAAAGTCCACACGGTGAATCAGATGGTATTCGTTATCTGCTGAGAAGGGCTGCACATCATAATAACCATAGAACCAGTGTCCGGGTTCCCGGGTCAAACGCTCGATTGGTGCTTTCTGGTAAAGAATCGGTCTCATGGCAATACCTCCATATACTGATTACTGTTAGAATACCAGTTTTTACCCCTCTTGTCAACGCATTTTGTCCAATTCAGCACGCAAAAGGAGCCTGCGGCGTCTGCCGCAGGCTCCCGGAATGTGACACTTACAATCAATAACCCAGCTCGCGCTCGGTCTCTGCCACAGCCTCTTCGATGATGTCCATACCGCGCAGCGCAACCTCATCCTCCATGATGAGCTGCGGGGACAGGCGCAGGATATGGCCCGAAGGCACCCAGGCAAGGCCCTTGGAGAAGGCCTTCTGATAGACCATCTTACCGGCCTCGGGGAACTCTTCCTTGGTCTCGCGGTCCTTGACCAGTTCAATGGCCAGCAGACAGCCCAGACCACGCACATCGCCGATGATGGGATGAGCCTCCTTCATCTTGCGCATACGTGCAAGCATCAGCTCGCCCAGGTGGGCGCTGCGCTCGCACAGATGCTCTTCCTCGATGACCTCGATGGAGGCAAGCGCCGCCGCACAGGCCATGGGATTGCCGCCATAGCTGGAAGAAGCGGAAATCTGCTCAATACTTTCCTTATACTTATCCGACACGCACATCGCGGTGACCGGGAAGCCGTTGCCGAAGCCCTTACCGAGGGTGGTGATGTCAGGCGTGACATTCCAGTGCTCCATGGCAAACATCTTACCGGTACGGCCCATGCAGGTCAGAACCTCGTCGGCGATCATCAGGCAGCCCAGCTTATCGCACAGCGCACGGACACGGCCCATGAACTCCGGAGGAGGCACGACGGAGCCGCCCCAGCCCTGAACAGGCTCGAGGATGATACCGGCGAGACGGCCGGTGGTCTCCTGCTTGATCTTCTGCTCGAGGAAATCGGCACAGTAGCAGCCGCATTCGGGGTGCTTCATGCGGAAGGGGCAGCGGTAGCAGTTGGGACGGGGCGCCAGGAAGAAGCCGGGAGCGCGCATGCCCTGGGTAGAGTCAACACCGGCGCAGGAGACGGCGCCCATGGTCTTACCATGGAAGTCACGCCAGAAGGACATGAACTCAAACTTGCCGCCGGTGGCCGCACGGGCACAGCGCAGGGCAGCTTCCACAGCGGTGGTACCGGAGTCATACAGCTGCACGCCGTTGAGGTCGCCCATGGTGGTGGCGGCCAGCTTTTCCAGCAGCTTCATCTTGATCTCGGTGGTGAAGTCATGGCAGTTCATCAGCTTCTTGGCCTGATTGGCAACGGCCTCGCTGATCTTGGGATGGCAGTGGCCCAGACCGGTGACGTAGATACCGGAGGAGAAGTCGATGTAGCGGTTGCCGTCCACGTCGGTGAGGACGCAGCCAAAGCCGGACTCAAAGGAGACCGGGAAGAGCCTGACCTGGCTGGAATAACCCTTCATGATCTTGGCGGCACGGTTGTGCATCTCGGTGGAACGGGGGCCCGGCAGGGGCGTTTTGATGGAAGGTACGGTGTTGAGGTCCACGTGAGCCCAATAATTCTTATCCATGGGTAATTCCTTTCTGTATGCGTGAATTGATGTTTACAGGATTTCTGCTTTGATGCCCTCTCCGAGGGTCATATCGGTGTCAGCACCCCGGCAGACCACATCGCGTGCCCGCAGGGAAACGTCGCTGTTATAACCGGCAAAGACGGCTTCGTTGAAGTCTGCGGCGCGCACGCCGTCGAAGCTGAGGTCGGTGACCTTTGCGTTGAGGAAGTATACGGCAGCCAGGGTACCAAAGCCGTATCCGGGCTTTTCTTCCGCTTCGTTAAAGGCCTTCGCCGCCTCATAATCCTCCGGCTGCAGCTTGGCAGAACGGGTATAGCCGATGTTGCGGATGCGGATTCCGTCATACTCACCCTGACCGAAGTGAATCGGCATGATGGCGTCGCCGTACATCTGCACGTTATCGATGAGCAGATCAGAGACGGTGCAGCCGATGGTCACGCCCTGACGGGCATGGGACTGGATGTTGCGGATGGTGATATTATAGGTATCGCCCATCTTTGCACAGTTCTCGGGATTATTGTCCTTAAAGTAGTGGTGCTGACCGACGCGGACAGCTGCGCCGCCGCGGTTGGTGCCGTGGAAGGTGGCCCAGTAAGGCGGATCCATGGCCCAGCAGGTGGAGGATTCCAGATAGTAGTTTTCAGAGCTGGGCAGACGCAGCGGGATACCGGCAGAACGGGTATCGCACGGGTCATACTCGCAGTAATTCTGGACATTTTCAATCAGGACGTTATAGAGCTTCTTATGATCCTGATTGAGCAGGCGCACCTGGGCGCACATACAGGCGGTGGTGATGTTGCGCACGACGACGTTGTGGATGGAATCGTCCAGATCCTCTACGCGCATGGAGGCGTCAAAGCCGTGATCCAGGCAGGTCAGGGCAACGGAGTCATCCTGGGTATAACCGGAGATGTTCTCGATGACAAAGCCGTTGCAGCCGGTGCGCAGGTCGATACCGTCGGCATTGGGTGCGGAGCCGATGGACATGAAGCGGATATTGGATACGCGGGAGTTGGAGCAGTAGTGGAAGGTAATGCCCCACCAGCGCTGATGCAGGATATTGACGTTATCAATAATCACGCGTTCGCAGTTGTGAAAGTGCATGGTGGTGTTGACGATGATATGGGGACGACCGTCACGGTTGGAATTGCGCTCGACCAGGCCGTTATGGTTGCCGCCATCGAGCACAGCATGACCCACGCCGCGGATGGTGATATCATACTGACGGCCGGAAAGGTTTTTGGCTGCCTCGGTACGGCCGTTTGAGTTGCGGAAGAGGTTATCAAAGATACCATCGCACTGACGCAGATGGCAGTTATCCAGCACCAGCGACGTGCCGGTGTGCAGCAGGATTGCGCGGGGCAGCATCCAGACATCCTTGCCGGTACGCAGATTGTGCCGGGGAATGGTTACATTCGCTCCGGCCGCGGCGGCGGCGTCAACCGCCGCCTGAATCATTGCCGCGTCATCCGCTGCGTCGATATAATAGTTAGGATTATAGAGATCCATCTTTTTTCCTCCCTGATTACAGTTTGGGGAGCTTTGCTTACTCAGCCTGAATCAGATAATAGACGCTGGGGAACTGATCGCCGATGGTGAAGGACAGCACGCCGTCCTCGTAGGTGGCGGGAACCTGGCCGTGGTACATACCCTCGGCATTGACAGCCCAGACATGAAGGTTGGGATTGGTGGTGTGAAGCTTGATCTCGGCCTTGATGACCTCGGCAAGGATCGGGGCATGACCGTACTCGACCATGTAGTCACCGGCAAACTTCGCGTCGGTATTCTCGGCGCGGCCGACGGTGGTCATCATGATGTTGTCGGACTCGCCGATAGCGTCCTCGGAAAGGCTGGACAGCGCGATGACGGCAAAATCGGTCTCGGCCTTGATTTCCACGTCGCCGAGCTTGATCTCGCCCTGCTTTTCAAGCAGACCGTAGGCCACCTGGGTCATGGGCGTATCGATGGTGCCGTAGCCCTTCTCCCAGGAGCGGTAGAGCTCACCGGTATCGGAGCGGACTTCGCCGGCGGCATCGGGAATCACGCGCACATCCTGATCGATCTCACCGGTACCGTCGAAGCAGGCTGCAACCTGATTCTGCTCGGGAGTCGCGGTAAACGCATCAAAGGAAGCGCCGCGCTTGAGATCGGTATAATTGACCTTCAGGGTCTTGTTGGCCTTCTTGACGTCACCGCGGCGGGTCATGAGGGCAGCATGGCAGAACAGACCGAACTTCGCAGGATCGTTCCAGGTGGAGAAGATGCCTTCACGATAGGCAACGCCGCCGATGGCGCCGGAGGAAGCTTCCTTGCCGAGCATATCCATGCGGTCAAGGTGAGACATATAGGCGTAGGTATGGATGGTGAAACCGGACCAGCCGTTGAGCAGACCGGTGGCAGCGTAGAGGAGATTGCTCTCGGCACGGTAGGCGTTGGGCCAGGGCATATCCCATTCGGAGACGAAGAAAGGCATACCGGCAACACGGGTGGCGGCCAGGCCTCCCAGTGCGGGATTTACAACCTCTGTCATGCGGCGGTTGGCGCACTTATGCTCGCCCCACTTCCAGTCGTAGAAGTAGGTATGGCCGTCCACGTAGTCGCCGCGCTGCTGTGCCTTGACGTTAGCGCCGCATATGAGCCAGTTGGTGCCGCACAGGGGGATCTTGACGCCAAGGCCCTTGATGAAGCCCATCATTTCGTCATAATAGGCTTCCTGAACTTCCAGCTTGAAGCTCATGAGGGGCTCCTCATCGACGTTGAGGTCACAGGTGGCAGCGTCCACGTCGGTGATACCCTTCTCGGCCAGCCACTTGGCGTACATGCCGCGGAACTCGGAAACATAGGGCTCAACGGTGAAGGCACGGGAGAACATATCGCACTCATTGATGATCTCACCCATGACGAAAACCGGGTTATCCTTGTTGGCAAGACCGGTGTAGGGGTTGACATGGGTCCAGAAGTCGTAGGCAAACTTCTTCTGCAGCTCGATCATGCGGCGGTTGTAGTGGACATAGGGGGTCTTGGCACAGTCGGGCAGCTCCACAGTACTGGGAACACCGTCGCCGGCCTTGAAGTGACGATAGGTGCAGATATCCATGTAGACATAGATACCCTCGTCCTGCAGGCAGGACACCAGATAGTCAAGTCTGTCAAGGCTATCCACGTCCATCTCCATGGTGTGACCCTTGCGGACACCCTTGGTGAACTGGAAGATGTTGGGGGTATGCCACTCGGAGTCGAGCTGATGGAAGCGCACGATATTGCAGCCGGTCTGAGCTAGGCGGCGGGCAACCTTCTCGGCGTAATCATGCTCGGGCAGGCAGGCAGCGCCGTTGAAGTTGACGCCCCAGAAACGACCCACGGTACCATCTTCGAACACAAACTTATCGCCCTCTACCTGCAGGAAGCCGTGCTTACCGGCAGGTGCATCGTTGAACACACCGCGCAGGTCCAGAGGCATCTGATCATAATATGCGGGCCAGGGAATCCACTTAGACATAGGTTTTTCCTCCTGAAATCAAGATTATAGTTTGTAATTTGACCGATCCGGGCTTTATTCCGCCTGGATCAGATAATAAACGCTGGGGAATTGCTCACCGACGGTGAACACAAGGCCCTCGTCGGTATACTCTGCCGGTACCATGCCGTGATACATACCCTCGGCATTGACTGCCCACACGTGCAGGTCACGCCGGGAGGTTTTCAGGGTGATTCTGGCCTCGATGACCTCCGCGAGAATGGGCGGACGGCCAAAATCCAGCATATATTCGCCTTCAAACCTGGCATCGGTATTCTGTGCACGACCCACGGTGGTCAAAAGCAGATTGTCACTTTCACATATGGGCGCATCCGTAAGGCTGGACAGCGCCACCACCGCAAAATCGGTCTGCGCCGCCACTTCCATCGACGAACAGGCAAGCTTTCCCTGCTTTTCCAGCAATCCGTAGCAAACCTGTGTACGTGGCGTGTCGATGGTACCAAAGCCTTTCTCCCAGGAACGGTACAGCTCACCGGTATCGGAACGGATCTCGCCCTCATCCGGTATGATCGCCGTATCCTGAGATGCTCCCCTGCCCTCGTACACCGTATTGACCCTGCACTTTTCCGCCAGCAGATGCAGCGCAGGTGACGGCGGATCCAGCCGCAGATCATTGATACGCACATCGATCTCGGTATCCGCCCGACGCACATCTCCCCGTCGGGTCATGAGGGCGGCATGGTAGAACAGGCCAAACTTCGCCGGATCATTCCAGGTGGTGAACACACCCTCGCGGAAGGCTGTACCTCCCAATGCACCGGAGGAGCTTTCCTTGCCCAGAATCTTCATACGGTCAAGAGCCGCCAGATAGGAGTAGGTATGAATGGTATAGCCCGACCACCCCTGCAGCAGACCCACCGCTGCAAACAGCAGCGGACTCTCGGCCCGGTAGGTATTGGGCCAGGGTACATCCCATTCTGACACGAACTGAGGCATTCCCTTTGCCGATACCCTCAGAAGTCTTGCAAGCGCGGGGTCCGGCACTTCGGTCATGCGTACACTTTTAATGCGCCGCTCCTTCTTCCATGCCCAGTCATAGAGGTAGGTATGGACATCCAGAAAGTCACAGACCCTCTGCGACTTGCCGTTTGCAAAGGAGGGACACAGATTTGTTCCCGCGATCGGAATACGCACACCGATGGAACGCAGATAATCATGCATTTCCGCATAATAGGCTTCCTGCAGCTCCTCCTTGAAATCAATGAGCGGCTGCGCATCCTCATTGACGTCGCAGGTTCCGGCATCCACACAGGTGATCCCGTGCTTTTCAAGCCATGCGCCATAGAGACTGCGAAACTCCGACACATAGGGTTCCACCTCCAGCTTCATCTGGAAGAGGCTGGACTCATTGACGATCTCGCCCATGACAAAGATCGGATCATCCTTATATGCAAGGCCGGAATACGCGTTGACATGATTCCAGAAATCACAGGCAAGCTTCTTTTGCAGCTCGATCATGCGGCGATCAAAGTAATGATAGGGCTTGGCTGCGTCCGCCAGATCGTATGCCGATGCCACACCATCGTCCGTTTTGAATTTTCGGTAGGTAAAGATGTCTACATAGACATAAATACCCTCTTTTTTCAGCGCAGTGAGCAGGTAATCCAGTCTGTCAAGACTGGTCGGATCAAACGTGCCGGTTCCCCTGGTACGTTTCCCCTTGGAAAAGCAGAACAGATTTGGCACCAGCCATTCCGCATCCAGCTGATGCAGGCGCACCATGTTGCAGCCGATCTTTGCCAGGCGGCGTGCCACCTTGTCGGCATAATCATGCTCGGGAAAGCAGGCGGCACTGTTGAAATTGGTTCCCCAGAAGCGCACCTTCGTGCCGTCCTCAAAAACGAAATCCTCGCCTTCGATATGCACAAACCCATGTTTTCCCGCAGGCGCGTCATCATAGACGCCCCGCAGATCAAGCGGCGCATCATCGTAATAGGACGGCCATGGAATCCATTTTGACATTGTTATTACCTCAAAAAACAGTTATCCGTCAATTGCGGATATCCAGTTCAATGCCCTCACGGGCAACGGCAATTTCCGCACCTTCACGGGCAAAAATATCCCTGAATACCACGTTTTTCAGACTGTCTGAATCCCGCATGCAGCGGAAATCCAGCGCCGCACCGTCAAATACCTCACCGGGATTGGCAATGCCTCTGTCCTGTGGATTGCCGCAGGAACCACAATAATGGATGTTATCGATAACGACGTTTTCCATCGTCACGCCACCCTCGACCCAGCATTTGGTTTCCCCGCTCACCGCCGAAGGCAGGAACGTTGAAACTGCATAACGTGTGGTGCCCGTTGCCCAAACATCGGAGATATGAGAGTCTTTGAGGCTTGATGCAATATACACCGTACCGCGGGCTATGGCTTTGACACCGCGAACGGTGATCTCGCGGGTCTCGCCGAGACGGTTCGGACGCTGTTTGTAGTAATTATTTTCGCCGATGCGCACGGCCCCCCAGGCAAAGTAAGGTCCGCCGCAGTCGGTGATATTCTCAATGGTGATCCGGTACATCTGCGCACCGTCACAGTTGCGCAGAGCCACCACTGTCTGCATGGTATGGGCGCAAACATTGCGGATGGTCACGTCGTGGATATCCGGGTCGCGGCCTTCCACCAGAAGCTTACCATCCCCGCCCAGCGGCAGCGCCGTCAGCGCTACCACGTCGTCACCGGTGCGTCCGGTGATGTTCTCGATTGTGATCTCATGGCAGCCGATACGCAGGTTGATGCCGTCCTGATTGGGAATCTTGTCACCGTTGAAGAAATCGATTCGGTTAATATATCCCCGGCGGCAGCAGATCTGGTTGATCGCCCACCAGCGCTGATGGGTACAGCGGAGATTCTCGATAGAGTAATCCCGCACGTTGTGCAGCAGAATCAGGTTATTGAACCGCACATGAGGACGGCCGTCCTTCCGGGAGGTCGCCTCGCGCAGATCGTTGGGATTGCCGCCGTCCAGCTCGGCATTACCCTGACCGATGATGTGAATGCCATACTGCTCGCCTTCCTGGGTCATGCCGAGATCTGAATACATATTCTCGTTGCGGAAGATGTTTTCATAGACGTCGTCTACCAGCCGCAGGTGGCAGTCATCCAGCAGGATCGTGATATCCGAGGGAAGCAGGATCGTCCGGCAGATATCCCAGACGTCCTTCCCTGTTCTTTCGCAGCGCCGCGGGATACGCACAATGTGCGTATCCGATGCGACAGCGGCGTTGACAGCATTCTGGATGGAAGCCGAGTCATCGGCTCCGATGTATCGGGGATCATTGGGTGTGATATACATGGTTCACACCTCCTGAAATCAGTTTTCCATCTTGGGCAGAGAATCGCTGGCCTCTACTGCATTCTCCACGGGCGTATAGATCTCCTTGAGGATACGCACGGTCTCGTTGACCAGCTCCTGACCGCCTTCGTGAGAGACCAGGTTGCAGAACATACTGGCAGAATAGCCGCGTCCTTCAAAGCCGCGCTCGGTGCAGAGGTAGGAGCCGCCGTCCAGGCCGGGCTGAGCGCAGAGCTGAATGATGAAAGTCTGG
>SVMB01000038.1 GCA_015067675.1 Oscillospiraceae bacterium | reverse complement strand
GACCCGTCAGCGGCTGTGGCAGGCGGCTGACGGGTCGGTGCTCATTCTGCGCGGAAGTGAGATTTTCTTCTACAAGGCCACTGATGCCGAGGGCAATGCCGTGGCGATTGAACCCGCAGACGTGATCGGGTAAGGGAGACAACAGAGGGGTGATCTGCTCTGGTTACTGAGCTTGCCAATCTGAACGAACGCTATGTCGCCGTTCTTGAAGATGAATTTGGATTGTTGGCGACAAAGAAAACGATCGTAACTCGGGAGCGCATGGATCATATCAAGGTAAGACATCCTGAAGATGCGGAACTGTTTGCTCAGTACGCCAACGCCATCATTTCGGATCCGGATCTGGTTATTAAGGACAGCAGTCATTCTGAAACTGTATTTTTGGTTAAGAAAACCGACAGTAGTAATTTGAATGTTGTGATTCGGCTGTCACTTGGAGCACAGCCGGAAGGCTTTTGCAATTCCGTAATGACATTTTATCGGATTAGAGATAAGAATTTGGCGAAACTTCAGAAAAAAGATGCTAATATTACTCTTTACAAAAAGGAATAAATGCGGTATACTAAACATAGGATAAGGTGGTACTTTGAAGTAGAGATTGTGCTGCTACACGCCACATCCGTGGCTACCAAGAGATGCGGGAAGGGGCACACCCGCCAAAGTACCGATATCCGATGCGATCAGTTTATATGTTCACAAGAGAAACCGGCCGAAGCGGAATTGACGCTTCGGCCGGTTGTTGCTTGTATGCAGTTACCATATTACCATGGCCAGTCCCTGCAGAACTGCCAGGTGAACGGGATAGAAGATGTAGAAGAAATACTTCATGTTGAGCGTTCCGCGCTGACCGGAATATAAGAGCAGCAGCGGACAGGCGGTAAGCGCACCCATCTGGATGGCGCCCAGGTCAAGGCCGAGAATGAACAGTCCCACGCTCAGCATGGCGATATGAACGGGAAGGATGTCAAACCGTGCCATTGCCGGCGGCATGGTATCCCAGCGCCGTGGCTGAAAGATGCTGACCCAGACCGGGAGCATACAGCCCCAGAATCCGTAGTCGATGGTGAGAAAGCGGTTGGCAAGCCAGACGCCTGTGACGGATGAAAGCAGCAAAAGGATAGCGCATGCAGTCTTTGCCACAGTACGGTTTTTCTCTGCAAGCGTGGATTTCAGATGCTGCAGCGCATAGATCACCAGAATTGCCAGCGTGAATGTGACCAGCACGCTCATGTAGGTGCTGCGGTCGAAGAGCCAGTAGACAATCTGGTAAAGAACGGCCAGTACGACAATGAGCCCCAGATAGCGCCTCCGGCTGCGGGTGTAGCGGCAGCCCTCGGCGATCATGAATGCAAAGATGGGAAAGGCAAGCCGTCCGACGATGCGCATCCAGAGAGCATTGGGGAAAAGCAGCATCCCGGTGTGATCGATCAGCATGGCGGCAGCCGCGATGAGCTTGAGCGCGTTGCCGGAAAGGGGCCGCTTGGGGAGAGTGTTTGGCATGACAGACTCCTTGTGAGCTTCAAATGATATCATTATACTCTGCCCAGTCGTCGCTGTCCAGTGGCAAAATGTCTATATCGAGCCTGAAATCCTTGCAAACTGCCGGTACAGGGGGTATAAGGAAATGTTATGGATGAAATGCTTGCAAACCGCCGGTAGAGAGGATATAATAAAAGAAAACGGAGCTGTCGGCAGACAGGCTCCGATCAGGAGGGATCATCGTGTTTGAAGTCAAAGTTCCCGATCTGCGTCGGTTTGAGAACGTCGTACGCGAATACGAGAGCAAACCTGTGCAGAAGGGCAGAATTTTGTTTATCGGTTCATCCGGATTTACCAGATGGTCTGAGAAATATGACCGCCGTCCGTTGGAGGAGGACATCCGCATGAAGGACGGTTCCCCGGCGGCGCTCAATCACGGCTTCGGTGGTTCCACGGCGGAAGAGGTACTGTATTACTACGACCGGCTTGTGCGTCCCTATGAGCCCCGTGCACTGGTGCTGCGCGCATATCCCAACGACCGGTTCTTTGGCTACAGCCCGGCGGAGATCGTATACTTCTACGCCCGCATCTTTGCGTGGGCCAGAGCCGACTTCCCCGGCATCCGCCTCTATGCCTGCGATGCCTCGCCCAATATCAAGAATATCGGCGACGACTGCTGGCTTTCTCACGTCAGGCAGTTCAACTCCCTGCTGCGCGACTACTGCGCAAAGCACGACGATACCACCTACGTCTGTCATATTGACTTCCCAGGCTACTTTGTAGACCCTGCCGACGTCGGCGATTACTATAAGATCCGGCAGGATATCTTCATCGAGGATAAGATGCACTTTACCCAGGAGGGCTATGATATCTACCGGGATCTGTTCCTGCAGGCTCTGGATGACATTCTGTAAACTGATAAAACATATAAAACTGGAGGTAAACCTATGAAAACCGTGAAAAATAAGCAGATTCTGGTCGGAGCCGACTTCGCAGGCTACCCGCTGAAGGAAGCCGTGGTCGAGCACCTCAAGGCCAAGGGCTGGGAGATCACCGATATCGGCGTGAAGGCTGATTCCGATCCGGACGATACCGACCTGATGTTTCACCGCGTTGGCCTGCGGGCAGGTGCGATGATCGCCGAGCGTGAGTTTGAGCGTGCGCTGCTCTTCTGCGGCACCGGCATGGGTATCCACATTGCGGCGAGCAAATGCCCCCACGTTCATGCAGGCGTGGTTGAAAGCGTTCCCGCAGCGCTGCGCGCCATCACCGGCAACGGCGTCAACGTCCTGGCGATGGGTGCGTTCTACGTAGCGCCCAAGATGGGCTGCGACATCGCCGATGCCTACTTAAATGCCGAACTTGGCACGGGCTATGAGTGGTGGCACAACTTCTATGAGTTCCACAAGCTCTCCATCGACGAGCTGGAAGCCTTTGACTACGAAGAATACAAGGCCAACGGCTTCAAGGTCAATAAGCTGGGCGATTATCCCCTCAAGCTCGAGGTCAAGCCCGAGTAAACCGCATTTTCTGGCAGTAAAGCGCCCCGTATCATCGTGATACGGGGCGCTTTTGCGGTTATGGCAGCTCATCAAACATGATCTTTGTGATCTTCGTGGAGTCAAGCACTTTGCCGGTACCATTGGAGTGGTAGTAGGCTGCGAGAAAGCCGCCTTTGACCTCCAGAATGGAAGCGTAGCAGTAATTCTCGGTCAGATCGTCCTCGAGAAAACAGAGATGGCTGGCAAATTCTGCTGCACGGAGAGAATTGCCGCAGGTGCCGGGATCGGCGAAGGAATGGCCGTCGTCACGGGAGATTGCACAGGCAAAGGGGGAGCGCCCCCAGAGGTCGCTTTCAACGGTGCAGTTGTGGGGACGGGGATTGAAGATGGCAACGGTGAAGTCACCGACCTTTTTGACGCGCATGGGCGCTGCAGGAGAGGTAAAGAGGAAATTGGGTTCAAGCGTTGTCCAGGTCAGTCCGCCGTCATAGGAGTTGGCATTGTACTGGAAGCCGCAGCAGGTACGGGTCCAGGTCCAGAGGGTACCGTCTTCGTGCTCATAGATGCCGGGCTCTGCCACAGCGCCGGAACCGGTGAGGGGATAGGTCAGATAGGCCGGGAGCATATCCCAGGTTGCACCGCTGTCATCGGAGCAGGCAAAGCAGGCGGAATTGGCAGGGGCATCGGTCTGGGGCTCAGCCGTGATGCCGGTACCCAGCTCATCGTAACAGGCGCCGTGATAGGAAAGCGGCATGAGGATGCGCCCGGAGCGGGTGACGATCGCCCCATCGTTGATGGGACAGTAGTAGCCAAGGGGTATGGAGCAGGTGACGCCGGGTGTCCAGGTTTTGCCCTCGTCATCGGAGCGGGAGAAGGTGGGCATACAGGTTACACCGCCGCCGGGGAGATGTTCCTTGCGTCCGTAGATCATGCCCAGACCGCCGTCGGGGAGACGCACAAGGCTGGGGGACATGATATTGAGGTCTGTTTCATTCTTTTCGATGATGGAAACAGGCGCAGTCCAGGTCTCTCCTTCGTCATAGGAATAGATGGCGCTGATACGCGCCTCAGCGTGATCCCACCAGTCGCTGCCGATGAATTCGGTGTAGGCAAAGAGGATGCCGCCGTCATGGAGACGGGCAAAGGTACCCTCACCGTTGCGGGGATTGCCGGGGCCGGTGGGAATGAAATTAACTTCGCGGCCGATGGTTTTCATATTTGACTTCCTTTGTTTGTGATTTCGGTTGGGTTTGGGTCAGTCCAGTTCATCAAAGCGGACTTTCGTGATTTTGCCGCTGTTGAGGAAATAGGGCGTTCCGTCAGAGTGGTAGTAGGCGGCGAGGAAGCCATCGGCAACCTCCTGCAGTGCGGGATAGCAGTAGCTGTCGGCGCGGTCATCTTCGATGAGACGGCAGTCGTCTGCGAATTTGCGCAGGCTCCCGCCGCGCAGGCCACGGTCTGCAAAGGAATGTCCGTCGTCCCGGGAGACAGCGCAGACCAGAGGCGTACGCTTGGGATTTCCCCAGGGATCCACGGCGTCTGATACGCAGTTGAAACCGATGGGATTGAACACCGCAACCACATATTTCCCGAGCTTTTTCACGCGCATGGGGGCAGGAGGGGAGGAAAAGCAGAGATTAGGCTCTGCGGCATGCCAGTTCATGCCGCCGTCGGTGGAATGGGAATGATACTGGAAGCCGTACCCGGTGCGCAGCCAGCACCAGAGAGAGCCGTCCTCATGTTCATACACTCCGGGCTCGGCAAATCCTGCGTCGTTGTCGGGATAGGGTGAGGCGATGACCGCGGGCAGCAGCGCCCAGGTCGCGCCGTTGTCATCGGAGCAGGCAAAGCGTATGTCGGAGCCGCCCTTCTTGGTCAGATCAAGGGTACAGGTACCGAACGCATCATAGCGAATGCCATGATAGGAAAGCGGCATCAGGATGCGCCCGGAGCGCAGAACAAGTGCACCGTCGTTGATGCCGCAGTAATACCCCAGGGGAATCTGACAGGTCTGCCAGGACGTCCAGGTCTCACCCTCATCATCGGAGCGGGAAAAGGTGGGCATACAGGTCACACCGTTGTCAGGCATTTTCTCCTTGCGCAAGTAAATGATGCCCAGTCCTCCGTCGGGGAGGCGTACAAGACTGGGAGACATATAGTTTTCGGCTTTGACATCCTTTTCGAAGAGAATGCGGGGAGCTGTCCAGCTCTCGCCCTCGTCAGAAGAGAAAACGGCACTGATGCGGGCGATGGAGTGGTCGTCACGATGGCTGCCGTAGTATTCGGTGTAGGCGTAGAGGATCCGGCCGTCCTTCAGACGGATAAAGGTACCCTCACCGTTGCGGGGATTGCCGGGACAGGTATGCAGAAATAGCACCTCATGGCCGATTTTCTTCATATGGATTAACTCCTTTTCACTCAGTGTTTTTACAAATCTGTCTGCAAGTGGAACAGTGTAATTATATCACTGGAAAGGGGATACGGCAAGGACACAAATTTGCTATTTCTGTCCTCTGACGCAGTTGACAGCTGCGTGAGTGGATGATAAAATGACAGGGGTTGTATACCAAATTTCCTCTGAAATCTGTCCTCAACATAAACAAGCAAACGGAAACAGAAACCCTTATCATGGAGAAGAAACGCTTTGTACAGGCTGGTGTGAGTACCCGCGCTCCTGCGTTCATGAGTTCAGAATCCTGTAATTCGATGAAACCACGATATTCCAAAGCGAATATGCTTATTTCCCGCCCCACTTATTCCGTATCGAGAGGAGCATAGCTATGAAGATCGCTGATTTTAAGAGAGATATTACCCCTGCACTGCCTTGTTTGGTCGCAGGTTACGGCTTTACAGATAAAGCCCAAAAGATCCGGGACAATCTGTATATGACCGGTCTTTGCTGCGACGACGGCGAGAACAAAGTTCTCATCATTTCCTTTGATCTGTTGGGTCTGGATGAATGGTTTATCAAACGCGTGCGCAAAAATTGCGCCGAGATCCTCGGCGTGACCGACTCTGCCGTACTCTTCACCTGCACTCACAACCATTCCGGCCCTCAAACCATCTGTGCTGCAAGGCATGAAGAAACGGAGAATATACCCTATCTGGAGATGCTGGAAGCTGCGATCTATGAGGAAGTGCGGGGAATGACCGAAAACTATGTGCCCTGCGATGTGTATTTCTACTCCCTCAAGGTGGATCAGAACCGTAACCGCCGCTATACGGCTGCCGACAACATGGCGTCCTTTACGCCTCACCGCCGTGAGATGCTGCCGCTGGCCGGGGACTTCGCCGATCAGGAGTTCGGCGCGCTGATCTTTACCCTCCCCGACAAGCATGATCCCATTTATGCCATTGGCAACTATGCCGCCCATCCTCTCGCAGGTCACAGCCCCGGACTTGGAGGATACACCATCTCCGCCGATTTCCCCGGTGCGTTCCGTGACTACGTGACCGAGGAGAGCGGCGCCGGGTGTATGTATATCTCCGGCGCCTCCGGCGACATGGTCCCCAGACAGGACGAGCTGGGGTCAGATGGCGTGAAGCAGATGGGCGTGAGTCTGGGAAAGGCGATGCTCGCCGCCATGATCGACGCCCCCCGCAATTCCGGGCGTTTCAAGCTCGATGATCCCAAAGTTGGTTCCCTCCTTACCACGTTCACTGCGCCGCTGCGCAGGAGATACTATAAAAACCCCAACAAGCTTTCCTCCTACTACGTTGATCGGGAAGTCTTAACCGAGGAGATCCAGATCGTCAGCATTGGAGACATTGCCTTCGTTGGCCTGCCCAGTGAACCCTGCGCGGAGCTCGGTCAAGAGATCAAATGGCACAGCCCGTTCAAAAAGACCTATATTGCATACTGTTCCACGTCTTTTGCGGAATACATAGTTCCGGCAAATTTTTTCGTTTCAGGCGGTTATGAGCCTATGGCGCATTTTTTCTCCGCCCGTAACACCATTGACTTTGTCAAATGTGCCGTGGACGGCCTCTTTGCATTGCATGATGACGTTTTCCCCACCGCGGACGGCGAAGAGCCTTATCCCGATGGTCTTGATCTGCCGCTGGTGAATATCCTGCCCAATAAGAAGAACTGACATCACAATTTGATAGAAAAGAGGATTCTACCATGTTTATTCAACAGAATCTCGATCATGCATCCTGGCGTTTCATCCGCGAAGATCTGTCCCCGGCACAGGCAGCAGCTCCCGCCTTTGACGATGCGGCGTGGGAAACGGTCACGCTGCCCCACTGCGCACATCTGGAACCGTCCGTTTGCAATGAACAGTGGGAGGGAATCTGCTGGTACAGACTCCGGATCATGGCAGAGCCGGAATGGGAAAAGAAAATCGTTTACCTGGAGTTCGACGGCGCAATGCAGAAGTCTGAGTTTTATGTAAACGGAAAGTATTACTTCACCCATGAAGGCGGCTATCAGCGTTTTGTTGTGCCGCTGACGAATATGCTCAAACCCGGGGAGGAAAATCTCATCGCCATCCGGCTTGATAACCGTCCTACCTGCAACTGCCCGCCCGGTCAGCCGTGGGAAAGCCTGGATTTCTGCTATTACAGCGGCATTTATCGTTCCGTCAGGCTCAATGTAAAGGAAAAGATCCATATTTCCGATCCGTTGGAGGTCAACATCGAGGCCGGCGGCGGTATTTTCCTCCAGACGCTTAACGCAGACGAACAATCCGCCCGTATCCGCTGCTCTGCCCATGTCATGCATTCCACGCTCTACGGCGAAGTGTGGAATCTGCCTCAAAAGGCGGATACGCCGGTGCCATGTACGCTGGAAATCGAGATGCTGAATGCCGACGGCGTGCCCGCGGCTGATAAGATTACCATGGAAGCCAGCATCCGCCCCAATATGGATCATACCTATTGTACGGAGTTCGACGTGGCCTCGCCCAGACTCTGGAGTCCCGATACGCCCTATCTCTACACCGTGCGCTTCACGCTCATCCATGAAGGAAAGGTCCTCGAAACGCAGACCGTGCGTTATGGTATCCGCGTCATGACCTTCACCCGGAAGGACGGCTGGATCATCAACGGCAAAATCACGCCCATCCTCGGAACCAACCACCATCAGGACTTTCCGCAGATCGGCAACGCGGCTCCCGATACCATGCAGCGGCGCGATGCTATGATCATCAAGCGTGCAGGCTACAACCTCATCCGCCTTGCCCACTATCCTCAGAGCCGGGCATTTCTGGATGCCTGTGACGAGCTGGGCATCTGTGTTATGGCGCCCATTGCAGGCTGGCAGTTTGTAAGCTACAATTCCACCTTCATCAATAACGTTCTGCGTGACTGCCGCGAGCTTATCCGCTGCGAGCGCAATCGTCCCTGTGTAGCCCTGTGGGAGGTTTCGCTCAACGAAACCTATCCCAATGCCTGGCTGCAGGAGGAAATGCACCGTATTGCCCACCGGGAATATCCCGGCGAGCATTGCTACACCTGCGGCGACGTGTACGGACTTTTCGAGGGATGGGATGTGCTCTTCAACCGGACAAAGCTCAATAACCGGGAAAAGCCGGTCATCGTGCGCGAATACGGCGACTGGTCCTTTGGCGGCGGCAAGAGTACCTCACGCCGTACCCGCAAGGATGGGGAATACGATCTGCTGCGGCAGGCATGGAATTATCAGTGGTCTCACAACCGCATGCCCACCGAGGACGGCTATATCGGCGGCTGTACCTGGTGTATGTTTGACTACAATAACGGCTTGCGCGACCTGCTGTGCGAATGCGGCGACGGCGACAATTACCGCTATCCCAAGTATAAGTATTACTTCTACATGAGCCAGGGTACAAAGGAGCCGATGGTATATCTGGCGACCCGCCGGGAGTGGAAGGAAAAGACCGTCGTCTTTTCAAACTGCGACGAGGTGGAGCTCTTCCTGAACGGAAAAAGTGTAGCCCGGCAGAAGCCCGACGGCGGCGAGAATACCGCCTACCATACCACCGGCAATCCCAACTGGGAGACGGTTCTGCGTCCGTGGGAGCTGGACGGCCTGACGGTGGAAATCTACAACGGCGGCAACTGTGAAAACCTGGCCCATCCGCCGTTCACCTTTGTGGGACTGCCCACCGATGACGGCGAACTCAAGGCCGTCGGATATATCGAAGGTAAGGCTGTGGCTGAGCATACCGTGCGCACGGCAGGAGAGCCCGCCGGACTGCGCATCGATGTGCGTGAGGATGGCGTCCCGATCACGGATGACGATATCGTATTCGTGGATGTGTATCTCGTTGACGCAAACGGCACCACAGTCACCGATAATGAGCTGAACGTGACGCTGGAATCTTCCGGCAATGTGTATGTAATCGGCGAGAGCTGCCGTCAGATGGAAGGCGGTATCGTATCGTTTGTGCTGAAGGTTGTAAAGAAGGAAGGCTTTACGCTGAAAGCCTGCGGCGCAGACTTTGTATCGCCTGAATGGACGATGTAATACCTGGTTGCATTAACAGCCCCATATCCATTTCATAAAGGGTATGGGGCTGTTTTCATTTCATGGGTTTCACGTGCTGGATTCTCTCCTGCTGTTTTGGGGGGATACCGCCGCTTGCCTTGAATTCTCCGGTCGTCATCCCGGTGGTCTCGCGGAAGCGGACGTAGAAGTACTTTACGTCCCGGTAGCCGCAGAGACCGGCAATCTCTGCATTGGTGTAACCGCCGGTGAGCAGCAGCTGTCCGGCGCGTTCGATTCGTCGGGAGGTGATCCAGGAAAGCGGCGTACAGTGATGGCGTGCGGCGAAGAGACGGTTAAAGTAGGTACGGCTGATGTGCGAGCGTGCACAGGCCTCCTGCAGCGAGAGGTCTGCATCGTAGAGATGGGCCTGCAGATACTCCATGGCGGGAGCAAGTACATCGTCAGGCATCGGGGGATCGGCGCAGAGTCCTGCTGAGCTCAGAGCGAGGATCTCGTAGAGAATCGCCATGCACATATAGGTGTAGTTGGGTGCTTTTTGACTCCAGAGCATGTGCGCACGGAGAAAGAGCGCACAGATCCGGTCCGGATCGGCGCAGGTTCGAACCTCGATCCGGTCGGATACCGCACCGGACACGGTCAGGTGAAAGCCGATGATCTCTTCGCTGGCGCATTCCTGGATGTAACTGGCGCCGATGGGGATGTAGAGTACATCTCCGCGGCGAACCGGATGGGATCCTGTACTGTCAGAAAACAAACTCTCGCCGCTGATGCGGCAGCTGAGTACGCAGCAGGACTTGTTCTCGGTTTTGATGGTTGAATTGCGGCGTTTGCAGTGAATTATTTCCTGTATCTGAAAGGATGGCAGCTGCAATGAGGACATATAATATCCCTCCCGATGGGTGTATATCCTGATTATACCGGGAAAGGGAAGCTCGGTCAAGTGTGAGATCTCAAACTTATTGTGCCGAATCAGGGATTGTATGTCCCCATGCCTGTGTGTTATGATAAGGGCGGACAAGGAGGGGAGACGTATGAAGATCAAAGAGCTGCATATCAATCCGACGTCGCTGGTGACTCATGATGCACGTCAGCTGGTGCTGATCAGCGCCTGGTTTGAACGGACCGCGCATCTGTATCTCACGGTATACAGAGACGGACAGCGGGTGGTTGAGCCCGTACCGTTTGCTGCATCGGGCGGGCAGACGCAGGTGCGGGTTTTGCTGCCGGTGCAGACGGAGACGTTTGATGCTGTATGGGAAATTACAGATGGGCAGGGTATGGTCGAGCGTGTGAACGAGTGCTGGACGAAGCCGCGTGAGTGGACGCTCTATGTGATGGTATCCTCCCATACGGATATAGGGTTACATAACTCACAATACATCCAGCGCTTCAACAGCGAACGCTTCATCGATGAGGCTTCGGCGCTCTGCGACGAGACAGAACAATACGCACCCTGCGACCGTTATCGGTACGTGATGGAGGGAACCTGGTTCTGGAATAACTACGGCATGGATCGGGGACAGGAAGCGGCGGAACGGATTGTGGAGGCGTATATCAAACCCGGGAAGATGGGTGTCTGCTGCGGCGTTGCGGGTAATCACATCCATACTTACGGGTTGGAGGAACTCTGCCGCAGCGCTTATGAAAGAAAGCGGCTGGAAGAAAACTGGGGCATTGAGAGCCGTACCATGTCCATGATTGACAACAACGGCATGCCCATGTCGATGCTGCAGCCCTATGCCGACGCGGGGTATCGCAACATCATCTTTAGCCCCAATCAGTGGAATCCGCTGCCGTCTACGATATGGCCGATGGACCCGGAGATTCCGGGCGGAACCTGGAATACCAACGCCAGCGGTGGCGGTTCGCGTATTGATGTGCGCTATGCTTCCAACCTTCCGATGGTATTTGAATGGGAAAGTGGGAATGGACGGCGGCTCACAGTCTGGTGCTGCACGCAGTACCACTGGGGTGGCTTTGCATTCGGACTGTTCCCGACCAATGGGGACAGATCGCGGATGTTTTCAAATCTTACCCAGGCAAAAGACTGGGCAGAGCTGCAGATGGCGCGACAGCTTGAACAGCTGGAAGCGCGGTATCCGTATGACCTGTGGCTGCTTGTCTGCTATGGTGATGATCAGGCGCCGGGATTGGATCTGCAGGAGCAGATCAGAGACTGGAACCGGCGCTGGAAATGGCCGAAGCTCTGTATGCTCGGAAATCCTGATGCACCGTTTGAAGAGCTGCGGGCGCGTTTCGGGGATCAGATTCCGGTACTGCACGGTGACATCACCGGCGGATGGTATCAGCATCCGCTCACGGTGCCGGAGCTGATGGCTGAAAAGTACGAGGCGGACAGAGCGCTTGCCGGGGCGGAGAAGTGGGCCACGGTGGCCGGAATCCTGGATGGAGACTATGCCTACCCGGCAGAGGATTTCAGACGTGCCTGGGATTATCTGCTTTTCAACGACGAGCACTCCTACGGCACCAGCGGCTATCAGGGCAGGCGGGTGTATGAGACGTGGATGCAGCATCGGGACTGGATCGGCAAGGCAGGCCGCACGGCATGCCGGGAACGTGACGGTGCGCTGCGGACAATCGCGGAAAAGATTGCTGTGCGCAAAGCTTGCGTTGCCGTATTCAATGAAACGGCACAGGAACGGTGTGAATGGATCTTCACCGGGGACGGTGAAAAGGCGGCGGTTGTGACCGTGCCGCCGTTTGGATACTGTACGGCAGCTTTGGACGCATTTTCACCGCTGCAGACGGTACGGGAGGCTTTGGATGCGCCTCCGGTGGTGGAAAATCGGTACTATCGCGTGGAATTTGCCGAAAACGGCTCCATGAGCTCGATTTTTGACAAGCTTCTGGGACGCGAACTGCTGGATCGGCAGAATGTGTACCGTGCAAACGAGATTGTGTATACCCGTGACAATCACAAAACCTTCCTGACGCCCGAAAATGCCTCTTTTACGCTTGAACGCAGTGCGTACGGTATTACCGTCACGGTACGATGTGAGATTCAAAACCTCGGCGCGGAGATTGTGCAGGTGATCACGCTGCCGGAACATGAAAAGCGCATTGAAATCGAAAATCGCCTGAATCATGTCCGGGATATGGTGAATAAAAACCGGTATTACCGCTATCTCTACTTCGCCTTCCCGTTTCTGGTAGAAAACTGCCGCAGATTGTGCCATCTGGGCGGCACGGTTGCCGAATATGCAAAGGACGTGACCGGCCACGGAACGGATGTGTACATGGCGGCGCACGAGTGGTGCTGCAGCGAAAACGATGATTTCGGCGCGGCACTCCTGATGCGTGACACGCAGTTGGTGGAATATGATCACATCCACCCGGACAAGACCGATTTCGGCGCGGCGGGAGCGGGTTCCCAGATATTCTCCTATGCGGCAAACGACTGGCTGCAGATGCACACGCCCGGCGGAAGCCATCTGGATTACCGGTTCCGCTACGCGATCACCTCGTACGCCGGGGGATATGAGCGTGCCGGTATCCCGCATATGGCCGAGCGGTTTGTGACCCCTGTACAGACGCTGCAGCTTCCGGCGCAGGCAGGAAGCCTGCCGGCGTTGCGGCACAGCTTTCTGGAGATCGATCCGGAGATGCGCTTTGTATGCCTCAAGCGTGCCGATGACGGTCGCGGAATCATCGCCCGCATCATCGGAGATGCGGAAAGCTGCCCGGTGTCGGGAATGGATGCAGAGCGTGTTTGCATCGATGAGACCCCGTGGAATGGTGCGCCGACAGCAGGCTTTGCAGCCTGGCGGCTGGAAGCTCAGCTGCGGCTGCGGGAGCGTCCGCCGGAACCCATCGGCGGCGGGATGCGTTATACCGGGTTAATCACAGAGCCCATGGCGGCGGCAGGTGAGGGAAAAGGACATCTTTATCTGCTGTGGGGAGCCAATACCCAGCCGGATTTCTCCCATTATCGTCTGTACAGAAGCAGAAAACCCGGATTTGTACCGGATGAGACCACGTTTCTGGCGGATATCCCACCGGAGGAATACTGCGTCGGCCGGTATGAGGATACAGGTCTTGAGGATCATGCGTGGTACTATTACCGGTTCTGTCCGGTGGATACCCGCGGCGTATGCGGTCCGATGAGCGCCGAATTTGGCGCGGTCACGCGGGAAGAACCGGAAGATCCGATGAAACGTTGATCGGATACAGAGCGTTCATCATAAGCAATCAGCCCGAATCCCACAATGCGTGAGATTCGGGCTGTCTCTTTTAACCCTGTTTACCGGAAGGTTTTTTTGCAGCTCATTATTGAAATCTGCGATTTGATTTGATATCATTAAAACATATTCTGGCTCTGAAAGGGGTATGGCCATGCTTGACAATCAGACACTTATGAAAGGTTTTTTGAACAGCGATGAAAATTATCGCCCGGTGACGATGTGGTGGTGGAATGACGAGCTGTGCGAAGATGAAATTACCGCGCAGCTTGAAGCCTTCAAGTCCAAAGGCGTGAACGATGTTTTTGTCAATCATGTCTGGGGAGCAAGAGATGAATATCTGGGCGAGCGATTCTTTGAGGTGGTCAGATATACCGTAAAAGAGGCAAAACGCCTTGGAATGCGGTATTGGATATACGATGAGTTCAACTGGCCGTCCGGTGTTGCAGGCGGCAAGGTGATAAAAGAGCATCCGGAGCATAAAGCGCGGGTGCTTGCGGATACCAAGCTGGTACTGGATGCCGAGTGCGGCATCGACGAGTTCTACATCAAGGGTGAGTTTGTCAGCGCAAAGCTTGTGTATACGGATGCTCCGGAGGGCGGCGCGACGGATGTCTCTGACAGCATGAAGATTGAGCAGGAGAAGCGCGGCTTCTGGGCAAGCTGGCGCAACGATTCCTGCGGCCGTGTGACCCTGCACATTCTCAGTACCACCACCGACGGCCGCGTGACACCGGCTGCAAAATGGGGCAAATATTCCAACTGGGAAGAAGGCTATATCAACTCGCT
Source organism: Oscillospiraceae bacterium (assembly GCA_015067675.1). GTDB lineage: Bacteria > Bacillota > Clostridia > Oscillospirales > QAMX01 > SIG502. The sequence goes on along the minus strand of SVMB01000038.1, from coordinate 17,487 downwards.
GGATGAGAAGGCGATGCGTGCGTTTATAGATTCCACCCACGAAAAATATAAGGAGGCAGTGGGGGAGGAATTCGGCAAAACCGTGATGGGTGTTTTCACCGATGAAATACAGCCTAACTACTATCCCTGGGGAAGCCGCACTACCTGGAACAGGCAGATGAACGACCGGTTCCTCGCCAAATACGGCTATTCCCCTGAACCCTGGCTGCATGCACTGGTGGAAAAACCGGCAAATGATCAGGAGAAAAAGGTGCGCTATCACTACTGGCGCCTCGTTGCCGAGCTTATGTCGGAAGCGCATGTCAGGCAGGTGTATGACTGGTGCGACAAGGAAAACCTGCAGTATACGGGACACTTCTGCGGTGAAGAACACCTGATGAGTTCCATGTATCAAACGGGCGATTTTTTCGACTGCGCAAAATGGATGCATATTCCCGGCATCGATTCCATCTTCTCACGCACCTATATTGAGGATGAGGACTTCAATACAGGCGGCAAAATGGGAGCCTCTTGGGCCAAATTCTTCAACCGTGAGCGTCTGCTCTGCGAAACCTACACCATGAGCCTGAGCAAGCTGCGCTACGATGAGATGCGCCGCATCGCCAACCGTCTCATGATCCTTGGTGTCAATATGCTCCAGTATATGGGTTCCTCCTATTCTCTGGAAGGCCCAAAGAACGCAAGTCCCATAAGCGGCGGACCGAGCTTTGGCGATAACGACCCGATGTTCACCTACAGAGACCGGTTCGGTGATTATGTATCCCGGGTGCAGTATCTCTCCGCCAAAACAAGACCTGCCGGAAACGTACTGCTCATGTGCCCCAACGCGGCGGTTTATGTCAACACAGATTTCAATACCCCCGTTGTAGCCGACAGGGTACTGGCCTTCAGTACCAATCCCATGTGGCATATTGATCAAATGAATATGGGACTGGTCAATGCACTTCTGGCGCTCAACATTGAGTTTGATTTGTTCGGCGACAGCATGGCAGACCTTCTTGAGGCCGAGGATGGCGTAGCAAAGCTCTGCGGCGGTGAATACGACACCGTTATTATGCCCTACACCGGCGAGACGACCCGGGGCGTGGTGAATATGGCAGAGCGGCTCAGGGCGGCGGGCGTTCATATCGTGTTTGTCAACGAGCTGCCGCAGCTCATCATTGAAGAGGCGTGCAGAGAGGCGCCTTTTGGTGCCGCTCCCGAAACGGAAGGCGTGACAAAGCTCGGAGAAAAGGTGAGCTTTATCAGGATTTCGGATAACGAGGAGCTTAAAAAGCTGAAAAATACCCGGGTGAAACAGATGCTTCTTGAGACGGTCGGCGCTGACAAACGCACACTCGGCATCCGTCACAACGGAGACATCTGCACAGGGCTTCGCAGCAGCGGTCAGGATACCGTTATTTTCCTCTGCAACGACAGCCCCGAAGAGCGGTGCGCATCCGTTGACTATATTGAGGGGATGCAGCTGCTGGATCCCGATACCTGCCGTGAGGTGAAGCTCAATCCCGTGGACGGCAGAGCAGATATTCGTTTTGGCCCGTATCAGCTCTACACTGCCGTCATTTCCGAAGAAAAGGTGGATTGGCCTGCGGAAGACGTGCTGTTTGTTGAGAGCGAGCCGTTGGCGACCGTGAGGGACTGCTGTGACATTGTGCTTGAAAAGGGCAATATTCTGGCCGCAGACTGGAAATACGCACACTATACCGACGCGGAAAACTCCATTGTTGTGCCCGAAAGTGAACTTGCCGATGCGCCTTTCGGAAAAGTCCCCGCAAAATATTCCGGCAAAAACGAGCACGGACTGATGGTTTTTGATTTTGAAGTCAAAGATATTCCCGAAGAGGTCACACTGTTTGCGGAATACAGATATGTGCTTCGCTGTGAGCTCAACGGAGTGCGGATTGACAAGGATTGGCAGAGATGCAGACTCTGGGGTCCCCGCTGTGCTTCACTTGACGTGACGTCATTGCTCAGGAAAGGTGCAAACCGCCTTGCAATGGTGTTCACCATGCCGGAGTTCAATCTGCCCTTTACGGCTCCGTTCATGATGTTCAGAGGCAGCTTTGAAGCTGACTACAATACCATTTGGGCAAAGAGAGACCGTTACGCTGCAGCTCCGGTAAGTGTTCAGGGTGCTCCGCGCTTCTATGGCGACGCCGTCTATCGCTTCCGAGTCAGCCTTACCGCCGGGGAGGCTCATGACGCAGCCTTTGTAAGCGTTGACACAAGAGAAGCCGCTGCGCTTTATGTAAACGGGGTCTGTGCCGGTGAAAGAATGTGGTCTCCGCAGAAATACAATGTGGAGGGGCTGCTTACCGAAGGTGAAAATATGCTCGAGTTCAGAGTCACGCTGCCCATGTGGAACATCTTCAGCGCAAAGGGAGACGTATTGCACAGCGGTCTGAACGGCGCACCGGTAATTGAAAAAAAACGCATAACAGCAGCCCGATGAGCGCCGAATTTGGCGCGGTCACGCGGGAAGAACCGGAAGAATAACAGCATACGAAATCCAAAGCCCGTATTCCGATGCTTCGGAATACGGGCTTTTCGGTGACTTATGACAGGCTTACTTGTGAATGGCAGGCTGCAGATCCTCAGGCAGCGGGCAGACATAGCCGCCGGCAGTCTTTTCGGCATGCTCGGCCTTGGCCTGAGCAAGAATCTCGGGATGCTCCATCAGGCGCATGAGCGTAGCGGCCACAGCTTTGCCTGCGTACATGGCGGCCTTCTTGGCATAGCTGCCGCGGGACTGGGAGGTAGACTGCCAGCTGTGACCGGGGGTACCCACGGCCCAGGTGCCGATGTGCATCTGCACCGTCGGGCAGTTCCAGCTGACATCGGCGGTATCGGTGGAGCCGCCGTGGGCTACGGGCGGCGCGGGATCGCGCACCGTCATGGCAAAGGGCGGGAGGGCTGCCTGCGCGGGAGTCAGCTTCCAGGTTGTCTGCAGCGTACGGCCGAAGGCAAGCTCTTCCTCCGTGGGAACGGGCAGGGGAATATCGTGCATGGCCTCATTTGCACAGGCCTGCAGCGCGGGAATCGTGATGAGGTCGGAGTAGGCTGAGACGGTTTGCCAGCTCACTTTCGTATCGGTCATGAGGGCTGCGCCCTGAGCGATGCGGTCAACGCGGGCACGCAGCTCCCGCACGGAGGCGGCATCCACGGCACGGATGAGGTAGCGTACCACCGCATGGGACTGCACGATGTTGGGGGCAGTGCCGCCGGAATCGAGAATGGCGTAATGGATGCGGCTGGTCAGTTCCATATGCTCACGCAGGAAGTTGACGCCCACGTTCATCAGCTCCACGGCATCCAGCGCACTTCTGCCCTTGTCGGGTGCGGCACCTGCATGGGAAGCCACCCCGTCGAAGGTGTAATCGACCTCCACATTGGCAAGCGCCGGACGGGTACGCACCATGTACATGCTCTCCGGATGCCAGCTGACGATGGCGTCAATGCCTGAGAACGCACCTGCACGGGCCATAAAGACCTTACCGCCGCCGCCTTCTTCGGCAGGACAGCCAAAGAGCGTGACGGAGCCCTTGCCGGCTGCTTCGATGTAGGACTTGACAGCCAGCGCCGCAGCAAGAGAACCGGCAGCAAAGAGGTTATGACCGCAGCCATGCCCGTTGGTGATACCGGGACGCTGAGCGGGTGCCGTTTCGCAGGCGACCTGATTGAGTCCTGCCAGCGCATCATATTCGGCAAGGATGCCCAGACGCGGTTCACCCTCGCCGAATGTGGCACGGAAGGCTGTGGGAATACCGGCAACGCCGCGCTCAACGGTGAAGCCGTGCTCGGAGAGTGTGCGGGTGAGCAGGTCGGAAGCGTGATATTCGGCGTAGCCCAGCTCCGGGTCATCCCAGAGCGTATCGGCGACGGAACAGATGAGGGAAGAAAGCCGATCGATGGTGGAGAGATAGACGTCGTAAAGCATGATATACCTCCCAACAGCCGGGAATAGGCTGTGATAACGTAAAAGTATGGGTTTGTATGCCATCATTATAGCGTATTGTACGGGGAAAGTCAACGCGCGGAGAGACAGGATGCATGAGGGAAAATATTGTTGCTGTGGGATTCCCAAATCCCGCAGCTTATGGTATGATATATCCAAAGCAGTGACAGGCTGAGGAGGTATGAGTATGAACAACGCGCAGATGATCCCCTGTGATGTACTGTATAAGCCTGACGACGAACGGTATGCCGAGTCGATCCGGCAGTTTCAGGGCTGTCCGACTCTTGCAGTGACAAAAGGCGGCCGTATTTACCTGGGATGGTACTCGGGCGGTGTCTGTGAGCCGCATATGGAAAACTATAATCTGCTTGTGTACTCCGATGACAGAGGTCAGACCTGGTCGGAGCCTCTGCTTGTGATTCCCAGCAGTAAGGAACGCTGGGTACACGCACTGGATATTCAGCTCTACATCGATCCGGCAGATCGTCTGCATGTCTGCTGGGTGCAGAATAACACCTGCCCCGCACCGGAGAATCCGCCGCCGCGTACACCCGGCAAACCCCTTGCCGTTCGGGAAGGCTGGATGTTCTTTGACTTCGTGCATTCCGAGTGGGAGATCATCTGCGATGATCCCGACGCGGCGGAGCCTGCGTTTACCCAGCCGCGGTATGTCTACCCGGGATTCCTGCGCTGCAAGCCTACGTTTCTTTCAAGCGGTGACTGGCTGCTGTTCAATTATGACCAGATCGACAGCCGTTACGCCTGTTCACTGACCTCCGACGGCGGTGAAAGCTATGAGCGTATCTACGGTGCGGAGAAGCTGGAGACCTATTTCGACGAGGGCATGGCTTATGAGCGTCTGGACGGCAGCATCCGGATGTTTGCCCGCACAAGTCTTGGCGAACTGGCAGAAAGCATATCGTACGACGGCGGCAGAACCTGGTCGGAAGCACGCTTGAGCGGTATCGATGCGGCCAATTCCCGCTTCTATGTGCAGCGGCTTCCCTCGGGACGTGTGATGCTCATCCTCAACGATGACAGGACGACCCGCCGGAACATGTCTGTGCTGCTCTCGGAGGATGACGGCGTAACCTGGAAGTATAAAAAATGCCTGGATACCCGTGAGGCGATCTCCTATCCCGACGCTGCGGTGCATGACGGTGTGATCTACCTCTCCTACGACCGGGGCAGAAACGATATCCGGGAGATCCTCTTTGCACGCTTCACCGAGGCGGATATCATGGAAAACCGTGAGATCGCAGTAAAAATCGTATCCAAGCCGTCGTGCTGACGGCGTATGTGTCAGAAATCAATGAGAGGAGATATAAATATGAATCCTTCCCATACTTTGTGGTATAATCACCCGGCAGAGGAGTGGAACGAAGCGCTGCCGCTGGGCAACGGCCGTATCGGCGCGATGGTGTTCGGCGACCCGGTGCATGCTCTCTACAGCATGAACGAGGATACACTCTGGACGGGTTTTCCGAAGTTTCACAGCCGTCCGGATCCCATTATCGCCTATCGTAAAGCAAAGGAACTGACCGCCGCCGGTCGGAATAAGGAAGCGCAGACGCTGCTGGAAGAGGAATTCATCTCCCTTTCCACGGAGCTCTACCTGCCGCTGGGCGATATCTGCCTGGATTTCGACGGGATCGACGCGTATACGGATTACACCCGCAGGCTCGACCTGACCACGGCGATTGCCTCCGAGCAGTTTGCCGCCGACGGCGTGGTATACAGCCGTGAATCCTTCATCTCTGAACCTGCACAGGTGATGGTGATCCGTCTGACTGCCTCCGAAAAGGGAAAAATCTCCTTTAAGGCAGGCCTCACCTCTCAGCTTCTGAGCAAGATCTCTGCCGAAAATGGCGTTGTGACCCTGCAGGGCCGCTGCCCGTCAGTGGAGGTGGTCGGTCACTTCAACGAGCTCAAGGTCAAGCAGGTCTATCGTGATGATCCCGAGCGGCAGGGCATGCGCTTTCAGGCGCGGCTTGCGGTGGTGCCCGAGGGCGGCGCGATGATGCAGGACGGTGACCGGGTGATCGTCACCGGCGCGGATGCCGCCACACTGTACTTTGCCGTGCGCAACTCTTTCAACGGCTGGAAGAAGCATCCTGCTCTGCAGGGCAAGGAGTTTGAAGCGCCCTGCGCGGATGATATCGCCGCTGTTGTTTCAGGGGACTATGCAGCTATCCGGGAGGCGCACATTGCCGATTACCGTACGCTCTATGATCGCTCAGAGCTGACGCTGCCGACTTCACCGCTGAGTGATCTGCCCACCGATGAGCGTCTGGAACGCCATGCCGACGGGGAAGAGGATCAGTCGCTCTACGCGCTGCTTTATCACTTCGGACGCTATCTGACCATCGCCGGATCCCGTGCAGGTACCCAGCCCACCAATCTGCAGGGTATCTGGAACCATCATCTGGAAGCACCATGGCGCGGCAATTATACCATCAACATCAATACCGAGATGAACTACTGGCCCACGCTGATGACAAACCTGACCGAGTGCTATCAGCCGCTTCTGCAGCTCATTGCGGATATCCGCGAGAGCGGCGCCCGCACGGCCCGGGAGTTTTACGGCGCGAAGGGCTTCTGCTCCCATCATAACACCGATCTCTGGCGTCTGACCACGCCCGTGGCGGGCAATGCCGTCTGGGCTTTCTGGCCGATGTCCTCGGGATGGTTTATGCGTCATGCCTATGAATACTGGGAGTATACGCAGGATGAGACTTACCTGAAGGAAACGCTTGTGCCCACACTGCGTGACTGTGCGGCGTTCTATCTGGATCTGATGGACGAAAATGCCGACGGGAAGCTGGTGCTGCGTCCGTCCACTTCGCCGGAGAACTTCTTCTGCATAAACGGCAACGATGGTCGTCCGCTCAATGATTGGGAGGGGCACGAGGACGAGCTCTGCCCGGTGGCGGACTGGACGGCTATGACCCAGGCCATCATCCGTGACGAATTTTCGCTGACCCTTGCGGCGGCGAAAGCCGCCGGGGTGACCGGCGAAGATATCGACGCCATCGCTGCGGCACTGCCCCGGGTACAGGGCTATCAGCTCACCCGTACCGGCGCAATCCGTGAATGGGATGAGGACTACGATTCCTATGATCCCCATCACCGCCACCTGTCCCATCTGTATGGTCTCCACCCGGCGCATGAAATTGAGGATGATCCCGTGCTTGCCGCTGCGGCGAAGCAGACGCTCATCGAGCGCGGCGACGCGGGTACCGGCTGGAGCCTGGGCTGGAAGATCAACATGTGGGCACGCCTGAAAGACGGCGATCATGCAGCGCATATGCTGGACATGCAGCTGAGCCCCTCTTCGCAGTATCACAGCCGCTATCGTAAGGAGGGCGCCGTGCGTGCACCGGGCGGGTCTTATCCCAACCTCTTTGATGCCCATCCGCCGTTCCAGATCGACGGCAACTTCGGCGCCTGTGCCGGCATCACCGAGATGCTGCTGCAGGGTGACGCGGAAAATCCGCAGCTGCTGCCGGCGCTGCCTGCAGCGTGGAAGTGCGGCCGCGTGCGCGGCCTGCGTCTGCGGGGCGGTAAAACCGTGGATATCGCCTGGGAGAACGGCAAAATCACGGAGTCGGCGATTTATTGAGGAAAACATCCGATCAAATGACGGATTCTGAAAGAAAGCGCGGTGAATATCATGTCAAACGAATGGCAGAGATTCAAAACAACCCGTATGTACCTCCATCCCCCGAAGGCGGAGCGTCTCATCACCCTCTGGCGTGAGGGTAAGCTCATGCTCGGTGAGGTCGAGCTGCCCATCACCCGGCCTTATCGTGAGCTGACTGCAGCCGGTATCTGGTTCTGGTGGGGCGATCATCAGGCGGCAGATTTCCGCGAAGCCGAGTATGTGGTCTCAGAGGACGGCATTCCGATCCATGGCCTTCTGCTGAAGCTGGGTAAGCTTTCAGCTGAACTCTCTTGTGTCACCGACTGGTGCAAATGCCCCACGGGATACGCGAGACTGACCCTGAAAAACGACACCGACGTGTCGGTGAATGAAAAAATCGGCTTCATCCTGCGCCGCGGCCCGGAAGCTGAGCTGATTTTTGCATCTCCCGACGTCTATCGCAGCTATAATCCTGAAATAAAGACCTGGTTTGAACGGGAAAATACCTGGATCAGCGACGCTATCCTACGGGACGGCGAGTATTTCGCCTCCTGCTCCGATCCGGCCTTCGTCTGGGATGAAAAGACCGGCGCGGCAGCGGCTGAAATCGCCCTCGCACCCGGTGAGGAACGTGTAGTTTACTTTGCACTGGGCAAAGGTGAATATAAGGCAGCCGATTTCGATGAAGTTTGTGCCGATACAATCTCACGTTGGGAAGCAGAGCTTGCAAAGCTGACCAAGGTGCCGGATTCGATTCGTTCCGACGCGGCAAAGCTGCGCATGGTGAAAAACCTCACCGTACAGCTGCTGCAGTGTTTCTCCACCGGTCAGGGTATTGATGATCTTTACTCACGTCAGGGCGGTCTGCAGCGGCGCATCTGGACCTACGAAGCGATGCCTGTGCTAGAGGCGCTGATGCGTCTGGGTGACTACGAAGAGTACGTGGAACCGGTCATCGACCTGTATTTTGCCCAGTTCCAGGCGCCCACCGGCGAAATGGTGCCGCTGGGCATCCACTGGGCCATGGCGACCGGCACAATCCTTTTCAGCTTTGCCAAATACGCCATGGTGCATGGCCGCGATTACTGGCTGCGCCACCGCGACGCGGCGATGAAGTCCTTTGAGTGGATCCGAGAGACCCGCCGCAAGAGCGTCTATGACGGACAGGTTGCGCCGGAGGATCATGCCCGCGTGGAGAGCGAATACCGGCTTGCTCCGGGACTCTTCCCGCCCATGTCCTCCTGCGACGATCCGCTGGTATTTCAGGCTTGGCTCACCACCGACTGTAATAACGTCATGGGTCTGGAAGCCTTTGCCGAGGCTGCGACATACTTTGCCGATGATCGTGCGGCCGAAGTCAAAGCAGAGTATGATGACTACCTTGGGGTCATCCGCGCCTGCTGGGAGGAATACCGTGACAGCCAGGGTGAGACCGACGAGCTGGAGATTCCCTACACCCCTACCGGCAACTACGAAGAGATCACCAAGCGCTTCCATTTCACCGTGCAGATGGGCTTCTTTGCAAACTCCCTCAAGCCCGAACCGGCAGAATATGAGAAGATCATCCGTTACTACACCCGCCGCGGCATTTTTAAGGGAGGTCTTTATGACCGAATGCCCAGCCGCGACCTGAACGACCCTGCTACATACCGTCCAAACTACGACGACAACGGCGACAGTTACGTCTGGTACGTCTGCGCCCATGAGTATGGTTGGTTTAAGTGCTTTATGAAGCATGGCGATCTTGATCGCTGCCGGGAGATTCTGCGGGATGCGGAACTCTGCGCGATGTCGGATGAATATTATATGCTGGAGCGCTACCATATGCGCGATCCCTGGTACGCGCCCTGGTCTCCCAACGCCTCCTGCTCCGGCAGGATGCTCAATATGCTGCTGGATATGGCAGAACTCTGATAAGTGAAAATGGGAAGCATCCGGCCGGATGCTTCCCATTTTTTTGTATTCTCTGCCCGGAGTTTTCTGCGGGAATGCGGCATGGCATTTGGTGAAAATGAAATGTTTTTTGGTGAAAAACTCCTATAAATCCGATTCGTCATATGGTATTCTATTCACTGAGGACAGCAGCCGGTACGTTGAAGCGCTTTGAAACTCTGCCGGAGCTGCTGCAGTACAGGAACAGAATATTTTAGGGAAGGAACGGTGACTGTCATGTTGACTGAGTGGCAAAGATATAAAACCGCATATCTCTATCTGCATCCGCCGAAGGCGGAGCGCCTCATCACGCTCTGGCGCGAGGGAAAGATCATGCTCGGGGAGATTGAGCTGCCCATCACCCGTCACCATAACACGCTCACGGGAGCCGGCATCTGGTTGTGGTGGGGTAATCACTGCGCTGCAGACTTCCGAGCAAACGAATTTCTCCTGCGGGAAGACGGTATTCCGAATCATGCTCTCCTGCTGCAGCTTGGTAAGCTCTCAGGAAAGCTTTCATGTGTGACCGACTGGTGCAAATGTCCTACGCTGTACGCAAGACTGACCCTGAAAAATGATACCGATGCGCCGGTCAGCGAAAGAATCGGCTATATCCTGCGCCGTGGTCCGGAAGGAGAGCTGATCAAGGGCTCACCGGATTTCTACAGCAGTTATAATCCTGACCTCAGCCTCTGGTTTGAACGGGAAAATACCTGGATCAACGACGGTATCCTCCGGGACGGTGATTATTTTGCCTCCTGCGATGATCCGGACTTTGCATGGGATGGAAAGAACGGTACGGCTTCCGCCGTGGTCACGCTGGGACCCGGAGAGGAGCGTGCGGTCACGTTCACACTGGGCAAGGGCGCTTGCAGCGGCGCTTCCTTCGATGAAGTACGCGCCGATACGATCCGGGCTTGGGAAACCGAGCTTGCCAGAATGACCAATCTTCCGAAAACGATCCGTGAGGATGCAGCAAAACTCCGTATGCTCAAAAACCTCACCGTGCAGCTGCTGCAGTGTTTTGCCACCGGTCAGGGCATTGATGATCTCTACTCCCGTCAGGGCTGCCTTGAACGGCGCGTCTGGCCCTATGAGGCAATGCCGGTACTGGAAGGCCTGATGCGCATGGGCGATTTCAGTCACTATGTGGAACCCACCATCGACCTGTATTTTAAACAGTTTCAGGCCGCATCCGGTGAAATGGTACCGCTGGGTATCCACTGGGCCATGGTAACCGCGACGGTTCTTTACAGCTTTTCAAAGTTCGCCATGGTGCGCGGCCGTGAATACTGGCTTCGCTACCGCGATGCTGCAATGAAATCTTTTGAGTGGATACGTGACACCCGCCGAAAGAACATCTATGACGGCGAGGTTCCGCCGGAAGCCAGTGCCTATGTCGAGAGCCGGTTCCGGATGATTCCGGGACTGTTCCCGCCCATGTCCTCCTGTGATGACCCGCTGGTATTTCAGGCATGGATCACCACCGACTGCAATAACGTCATGGGTCTGGAAGCCTTTGCCGAGGCTGCAGCATACTTTGAGGATGCACGCGCTACTGAAGTCAAGGCAGAGTATGATGAATATATCGGTGTGATCCGCGGCTGTTGGGAGGAACTTAAAAAGGCAGCCGGGGATACCGACGAGCTGGAAGTTCCCTACACCCCTACCGGCAACTACGAGGAGATCACCAACCGTTTTCACTTTACGGTAGGCATGGGCTTCTTTGCAAACGCTCTCAAGCCCGAACCTGCGGAATACGAGAAGATCATCCGGTTCTATACCCGCCGCGGCATCTTCAAGGAGGGTCTCTACAGTCGTATGCCTACCCGTGTAGGACACAGTACGCCGAAAAACTACGCTCCGGACGGTCTCAGTTACGTCTGGTACGTCTGCGCCCACGAGTATGGTTGGTTTCAGTGCTTTAAAAAGTACGGCGATCTTGATCGCTGCCGGGAGATTCTGCGGGATGCAGAGCGCTATGCGATGTCGGATGAATACTACATGCTCGAGCGCTACCACATGCGCGATCCCTGGTACACGCCCTGGACGCCCAACGCCTCCTGCTCCGGCAGGATGATCAATATGCTGCTGGATATGGCGGAACTCTGATAAGACAAAACGGGAAGCATCGACTGATGCTTCCCGTTTTGGGTATTGAGTTGATTCGTGGATGTTTACTTCTCAGCTCCCGTCCCAACCTGCGCGCCGCCCCATTCGACGACGGTGAATCCCTCGCGCGCGGGAGCATCCAAAGTCTGCGGTGCAATGTCCACCGCCGCATCCAGCGGCTGCCATGCCATAAAGACGCGGATGAGGGTATCGGGCGCAGGGGTGACGGAGAGCTCCGCATGATCGGTATAGGCTTCGGTCTGGAAGGCGATGAGATTGTAGGGATTTGCTTCCATCAGCGGCAGCCAGTAGACGATGAATTCATTGGCTTCCCGGCGGGTAAGGCCGAGCTTTTCAAGCGCATCCTCCAGAAACGCAGCCGTATCCTCTCCGGACACGCAGAACCCGGTGGAGAAATCATACTCGGCGTCGGTGACACCTTCCCAGTAGAGGTAGTTGTAGGTCATGCCGGAGGCATCATGCAGCGTGCCGTCAGGATGCGCGGTCACATGCCAGCCGTCTGTGTAGGCAGGATAGGTGCAGGTCAGCTCGCCGTCATAGTCCAGCGTCACGTGCACGTCGGTGGTGGATGTGGGATAGAGGTAGATGACGGGCTTCGCAGCCGTGGTGTCGTTGGGATCCGGCGTGTCGTTGGAATCCGGATTGCTTTCGATTCCGTAGCAGGAGTTGAGCAGTACGATGAGAAGAGCCGAAATCAAAAAGACGGGAAGAATGTAAAGCAGCTTTTTCACGGAGAATTCCTCCTTCGGTTGGGAGAAGTAGGGAGCATACCTGTTTACCGGAGAATTACGTTACTTCTCAGCTCCCGTCCCAACCTGCGCGCCGCCCCACTCAACGACAGTGAAGCCCTCGCGCGCGGGAGCATCCAAAGTCTGCGGTGCAATGTCCACCGCCGCATCCAGCGGCTGCCATGCCATAAAGACGCGGATGAGGGTATCGGGCGCGGGGGTGACGGAGAGCTCCGCGTGATCGGTGTAGGCGTCGGTCTGGAAGGCGATGAGGTTGTAGGGATTTGCTTCCATCAGCGGCAGCCAGTAGACGATGAATTCATTGGCTTCCCGGCGGGTAAGGCCGAGCTTTTCATGCGCATCCTCCAGGAACGCAGCCGTATCCTCTCCGGACACGCAGAATCCGGTGGAGAAGTCATACTCGGCGTCGGTGACACCTTCCCAGTAGAGGTAGTTGTAGGTCATGCCGGAGGCATCATGCAGCGTGCCGTCGGGGTGAGCGGTCACGTTCCAGCCATCTGCGTAGGCGGGATAGGTGCAGGTCAGCTCGCCGTCATAGTCCAGCGTCACGCATACGTCGGTGGTGGATGCCGGGTAGAGGTAGATCACGGGCTTGGCGGTGGTCGCCAGCGGCGGATAGGGCTCAGGAGTCGGCAGGTGTGACAGGTCTTTCGTAGTGCTGGTTGCCTGAGGCTGACCGGACAGGTCATTATCCTTTGGTGTACAGGCGGCGAGGCAGGCCAGCAGCAGGGCGATGGTAAGCAGCAAACAAAGCTTTTTCACAGGAATCATCCTCCTTTTCGTGTCAGTGGTGAGTAGAAAAATCCTGAGTACAGAATCATTCTACCATATTGACGAAAAAAAGCAACAGAAGTTCCGCGAAAATACATTTTTGACGGAAGAATTTAAAGGAACAGCAGCGTACCGACAAAGCACAGCGCAATGCTGATCCACTGGGTACGGGCAATTTTCTCACGGAAGAAGATTTTACCGGCAAAGGCGGAGAAGAGGATGCAGCCGCCGGTGACCATCGGATAGAGTACCGTTGCCGGAAGATTGATGGCGCCGATGAGCTGGAAAAGGTAGGAGACACCGCTGATTGCTGCGGCTGCCGCCACGATCAGAGGCGTATTGCGGGAGGTGAATTGCAGGCGGCTGCCGGAAGGATGGATAAAGAGCAGCGTAACGGAGCTGAACAGGAACTTGGCAATGCCGGAATACATGACAAAGGCCTCGCTGCTGACCGGGTTCAGCGCCGTGCTCACCTGATGGCATTTGGAGATGATGCTGACCAGACCGTTGAGGCAGAAAATCGAAACGCAGAGCAAGAGGATTTTTTTGGATACCCTGTACCGGGCCTTGTTTGAAAGGATGACGGCGGCGAGAATCGCCAGCACGCCGCAGATGCGCAGAATTGTCAGCGGCTCGTCCAGAAATACCACGCCGTATACGTAAGGCAGCAGCATGCCGCCGCTCATCAGAAACAGCGAATAAAGGGCCATGTTGCCCTCTTTGAGGATGCGGAAACCGATGATGCTGTACAGAGCTGCACAAAGCGACATGGCAAAAGCCATCAGCAGAGAAAAAATGGAAAAGCCGGGATGAAAGCCGGAGATGGCAAAGAAAATGACCGCAGAAAACAGGCCGCTCAGGGCGTTGAATTTCAGCCCGGCCTCCACGGCGGTGCCCTCGTTCATCTGATAGCGTTTGGAAAGGGCAAATTCAAAGGCGAGCAGTACGGTTGCGGCAATAACGAGTAAGTAGTTCATGTTAAATCCCTCCTGTCCAATAGAATACCATATTTTTTTGTATATGGATAGTGTTTTTTCACCAGGAAATATGTTATAATCACCAGATGAGGTGATGAACGTGAATACTGCCAGCTTTTTGCTGCCCGGATTGTCCGAGGTAAACTTTTCCATAACCCGTATTACCCTTGACAGCAACTCGCCGCTGAATCAGAACCAGTCCCATATCCACAGTGAATGTGAGATCTATCTCAACCTTTCCGGCAACGTGGCCTTTGAGGTGGAAAAGCACATCTATCCCATATCCCGCGGAAGTGTGATCATCACCCGGCCCTATGAGTATCATCACTGCATCTACCGCTCCGCCGGGAGTCACGATCATTACTGGATTACCTTCTCAGCCGGAGAGAATCAGGAACTGCTCAAGCTCTTTTTCCGCAGGGAAAAAGGTGCGGACAATCTGCTGATTCTGGGCGAGGCGGAATTGACCCGTATGTGCGGGATACTGGATGCGCTGCTGGAGGGAAGCGATCAGCTACAGCGTCAGATCGACTTTCTCAGGCTGGTGCAGCTGCTCAACTCCTGTAAACGGGCTTCGCATACTGAATACATGCAGAAGATGCCCCGCGACGTGGCGGCAGCACTGCAGTACATGGAAGATCATCTGGGGGATGATCTGGATATGCCGACTCTTGCCGAAGTCAGCGGTGTCAGCATCAACTCGCTGGAACGTCATTTCAGGCGGGAGTTGGGTACCACGCCTCATGCGATGCTGCGCAGAATGCGGCTGCTGGACTCGATGAAATATCTGCGTGAGGGAAAGACCGTGTCGGAGGCCGCACTGAAGAGCGGTTTTACCGATTATTCCGGTTATATCCAGATGTTTCGCAGGGAATTTGGCATGACGCCGCGGTATTACAAGGAAGCATACATGCTGAAATAGAGCCGGATGGCGGGTAAAACGGCGCAAGGCAGAGTGAAAGTTACGTTGGCTATTTTGTGAGGAATATAGCGGTATATCCTGCATATGTGCCAAAAAGTATGCGTCAAAGTAAGATGTTCCGGCAAAACGCTTCCGCACGGTTGCGGCAGCGGAAGAAATGTGGTAAAATTGAGAGGTTGAAATCCCCGTATCTCAAATGATACAGCATTCTCAAAAACCTGACAGGAGGCAGCACCATGACTTACGATATCACGACCTTCGGCGCAGTGGCCGACGGTAAAACCGTATGTACGAAATTCATCCAGCAGGCAATCGACACCTGTGCAGCCAACGGCGGCGGCACGGTTCTGGTGCCTGCGGGCAATTATATCACCGGTACCATCTTCATGCGCAGCCATGTGGAGCTGCATTTGGAAACGGCGGCTGTCCTCACGGCCAGCACCGATCTTGCCGACTATAACGCCGACGATGCATACCCCGAGAACCAGTCCTGCCTGCCCGAGGAGTGGAACGCCAAGCACCTCATCATCGTCAACCGCTGCGAGGACGTGGCTCTGACCGGCAACGGCTGGCTGGACGGCCGCGGCGACTTCTTTTTCGAGGATGTACCGCCGAAGGTGGGACGCTGGTACGGATGGTTTGATGGCTTTGCCAAGGCACGCGACAAGGTCAATCTCCGCCCGGGACAGCTGGTCTGCTTCATCCGCAGTCAGCATCTGCGTGTGGAGAATATCTCCGCCCGCAACGCCACCTGCTGGGCATTCTATTTCCTCGGCTGTGAATTCGTCCAGATCCGCGGCATCAAGGTGCTCAACACCTCGTACTTTGCCAATACCGACGGCATCGACATCGACTGCTGCCATAATGTCACCATCTCCGACTGCATCATCCGCACCGGCGACGACTGCATCACCCTGCGCTGCTGCAGTAATAAACTGGACGGCTGGCAGGACTGCGCCAATGTTACCATCACCAACTGCGTGCTCTCTGCCTGCGCCTGTGCCTTCCGTATCGGCGTTGGCCCGGGTCTTGTGCGGGATGCACGCATCTCCAACATTGTCGTTGAGCAAGCCGCCAACGCCATATGCTTCTGCTGCGGCTGGGCAAACAAGCCATCCCACATGAAGAACATCCATTTCAGCGATATTACCGTCTACAATTCCAGCCGTGCGATCCACATCGGCGGTAAAAACTGGGGTCATGCAGGTTCCGTGGATCACGTCAGCATCAGCCGCGTTTCAGCGGACGTTTGGGCAACCAATTCCGTGCAGGCGCTGGACGACTGCAGCATCCGCGACGTGACGCTGCGCGATATCGACCTCCACTTCCGCAATCGCCCGAATTACGATGCTGCTCTTATGCAGGAGCAGCGCGGCGACGATATGCTGGTATTTGAAAATGTGCATGGCCTGCGCACAGAAAACCTGCGCGTGACCTGGGAAGAAAGTGAGCGCGACACCTGGCGCGATGTGATTCATGAGGTCAACGTAGTGCGCGGATAAATGCAGCCCTGCTGAGTGCAATTATTTGGCAAGGAGGATACCGGAATGAAGATTATCATGCAGTATGACCCCAACTTCGGTTTTATGGGAGAAGCAGAGCCCGAGGCGCTGCTCCACGCGTTGTTTTACGATGTGGATACCCGGCAGGAGCGGCCGGATATCATCATCTGGGAGACCCATTGTTTTATGGAGCAGGAGTGCAGTAATAATCTTGATACGTATACGGTGCTCACCCAACGCGGGATTGATATGATGCAGCGCATCATCGATGAGACCCACCGGCGCGGGATCAAAGCCTATTGGCATCATCGCATCAGCGAGGTTGATGCGCCTCCGGCAAGTTTTCACAGTGTGGTATCAGAAAATATAATCAAGAAAGCGCATCCCGACTGGCTCATCCGAACATGGTATGAAAAAGGACTCTGGAATCTGGCTGTACCCGAGGTGCAGGAGTTTAAGGTTGCCTATATCAAAAAGATGACAGAGCGTTATCCCTTCGATGGCATCTGCATCGATTTCCTGCGCCATTTGCCCTGCCTGCCGCCGGACGCTCAGTGGGAGCACCGCGACTGCGTGACGGACTTTATGGGTAAGATCCGGGCAGCGATTCCTAAGGACATGAAACTGGGTGCAAAGCTGCCCGAAAATGCGGCATCCTGCCGGGTGGACGGTTTTGATGTGGCACAATGGGTCAAAAATGGCTCATTGGATTTCGTACTTGCCGGTTCGCGCAGCGTTTCCTCGGATGTTGCATGGTATAAATCCATCACCGAAGGAACGAACGTGGAAGTATACCCCTGCTGGGATATCTGGCATTGTTCAGATGCCTGTCACTGGCGGGAGGACGCCTTCTACCGGGGTGTATTTGCCAACTGGATTGCTGAGAAAGCGGACGGTAGAAGG
>SVMB01000037.1 GCA_015067675.1 Oscillospiraceae bacterium | reverse complement strand
TAAGATTATAGAAATTCAGGTTCATTGCGCAGATAAAGGGCGCACTTCTATACACCGTTTCGTGCGGTGCGCATTGTGCGGTTTTGCACCGCACGAAAGGCTCCTCGGCTTGTCAGGCAAGGAGTCGTCCCAAAATCGGTAAATACTGCAAAAAACCGGCCTATGATCGTAACCATAGGTCGGTTTCGCTGTTTTACGAACACTCGCTAAATGGCGTGCCCTTCTTTTTCTGGAAAGATTCTGGAAATCCCTCTTGCATTCTGACAGGATTGGGTGTATACTCTCCATATCCCCCCAGGGGGGATATGGAGGTACATATGGAACATAAGCATGAAAACACAAAAGCCGTTGTCAACCGCCTTTCCCGGGCGATTGGACATCTGGAAAAGGTGAAGCAGATGGTAGAGGAAGGGCGAGACTGCTCAGAGGTATTGGTGCAGCTGGCGGCTGTCCGCTCGGCCATCAATAACACGGGTAAACTGATTCTCAAGGATCACCTGAACCACTGCATCGTCCATGCGGTGGAAGAGGGAGACGATCAGGCGCTGGCGGATCTGAATGACGCCATCGACCGCTTTGTGTAAGGGAGGGGAGAGTATGAACAAGCAGAAACGCGCGATTTTGTTTGCCATCCTCGCGGCGGTGCTCTACGCGATCAACTCGCCCTTTTCAAAGCTGCTGCTGTCAAACGTTCCGCCCACCGTCATGGCATCGCTTCTGTATCTCGGCGCGGGACTGGGACTCTTCATCATGGGGCAGGTGCGGCGTCTCACGGGACGTGCGGAGCGGGAACTGCCCTTGACACGGCGGGAGCTGCCCTACACCGTGGGGATGGTGGTGCTGGATATTGCCGCCCCCATCTTTCTCATGATCGGGCTGACCATGACCACTGCTGCAAACGCATCCTTGCTCAATAACTTTGAGATCGTGGCGACCTCGATGATCGCGCTGGTGATCTTCCGGGAAGCGGTGTCAAAGCGGCTGTGGTGCGCCATCGGCCTTGTGACCCTTTCGAGCATGATCCTGAGCTTTGAGGATCTCTCGAGCCTGTCTTTCTCCTACGGCTCGATCTTTGTGCTTCTGGCCTGCGTGTGCTGGGGCTTTGAGAATAACTGCACGCGTATGCTTTCCTCCAAAAATCCGCTGGAAATCGTGGTCATCAAGGGCTTTGGCTCAGGGTTGGGCGCGCTGATTGTGGCATTCATCCTCGGCGAACGCCTGCCGGGCATCGGATACATCCTCGGCGCGCTCCTGCTGGGATTCGTGGCCTATGGCCTGAGCATTTACTTCTACATCTACGCCCAGCGGGATCTGGGTGCTGCCCGTACCAGTACCTATTACGCCGTGGCTCCCTTCATCGGAGCGGCTCTCTCGATGCTCATCTTCTGGGAGCTGCCCGGGATTTCCTACTTTGTGGCACTGGCGATCATGGCAGCCGGTACCTGGCTTGCCACGGTGGATGCAAACGCCGTGGAAACCCCAGGTGATACTCAATAAGCCAATCAAAGCGCCCTCCGTATGAATACGGAGGGCGCTTTTGTATCTTGCGGCGAATCACATACGGTAGTACATCCAGAGATAGTATTCCGGGTCGCGGATGGCGGCGCCGTACTGCTTTGCCTTGAGTGAGTCGATTGACAGGTCAAGATAGCCGCGCTCGGTGATCTCGGTGACGCCCAGATCGCGGCAGCGCTGACCGAAGGCGTCGATGAGCCCGTCGCGGCCGGGATAATCCATGGGGAGACGGGTCACGCGCAGGTAGTCAATGCAGAGCTTGGTGCGTTCCACGCGGCGGCGCACGTCGGGATTCTCGGCGGCGAGCATTGCCTCGTCGAATAACCGGGCAGCTTCCGTTATGAATTCATCTGTGATGAAGCCGGAGGCTGGGTTTTCGTAGATGGAGAGCCGGTGACCGGCGATCAGAGGCTCCAGCAGGTCGATGTAACGGCGGATATAGGGGGCTGCCACACCGTAGAAGCCGGAAAGGAATACATCCATCTCCAGCTCATAGTCGATGTCGGGGTTCCACATCAGCCGTGCCTGCAGATAGGCCTGCAGCTCACACAGATGAGCCGCACAGCCGTGAGAGAAGTCACCCTCCATGAACACACCCTTGACTCCTGCATCACGGTAGGTACGGATGTTGGGCTGCAGGCAGTGGATGTTGGGGAAGGGGAGCAGGTAATGGCGGAAGTTCGTGCAGTAATCCCAGATGTGAAGCCGATCGGAGATGGCTTTCCAGTTGTCCAGTGCACTCATGAACTGTTCGGTGCCCGGATCGTCCCGGCCTTCGGCAAAAGGACGGGAGAAATCCGCGCCGATGTTGCACAGGCGCACGATGACGTTCCTGCGGGGACGGATGGTGGCCGGCGGCGTGATGGTGTACTGGTAGGCAAAGGTGTGCAGGAGCACGTGGGGGTATTCTTCGGCGATGGCGTCGGCAAGATAGTTTGCAAAGTCGATGTTGGTAGCAGCGGGACTGCCCTCAGCCTCGTCCAGCGCCCGACAGCGTTCGCAGCGGCAGTAATTCCGGTTGTCGTTCTGGGCAATGGAGAACACGGTGGTGTGGGGATTGTCGCGGATCCAGCCCTTGAGGGTTTCCAGCGCTACTTTTCGCATCTCAGGGTTCGTCAGACAGAGCTGATCGGGGCGGCGGACCCCGTCAACCTCGGAATAAAACTCCGGGTGGGATTCAAACCAGATGTCCTTGGGGACGAGATCCAGACAGGCATGATGGAACTTGTTCCAGTGCATCTTGCCGCCCTGCTCAGGAGTGAGCAGAGCCTTGGCGGAGTTGAGGCGGTTGCGTGCACAGAATTCGCCGTCGAAGGCGCAGCCCCAGTAGGCATCTCGGTACTCAAACGCAGGTGTTTCGACGATTTTCACGTCGTCGGGGACGATGACTTCCGAAACCCTGGGCAGCCGGGAGACGCCGGGTGCAAACCAGCGGCAGCCGAGGTACTTTTCCAGGAATGCATAGACGCCGTAGAGCGTGCCGCGGGAGCTGCGGCCGAGAATGTAGAGATTTCCGGCATTTGCCTGGATGAGATAGCCCTCGTCACCCAGCGCATCATAGTCCACGGTGGCGTAGAAGGGGTCATTGCGCACATCCCGGCCGATACGGATCTCCGGGCGTGCATACACGCACAGGTCGGAGAGTACCGGCGTGGGAGCGCCGGTGCAGGTGTAGAGGAAGCGGGTCAGTTCATTGGCGGCGTAGCGTACAGTCTCGTCGGCATCACGGGACGCGGCGACGGTATAGTGACAGCGGCCGTTAGAGGTGATAATCATGGCTGATTCCTCCGGATGGGTTGTAAATGGGAAATCCCTGCGGCGAAGCAGATTGCCGCAGGGATGAAAGAGGCTTACAGAAGGCTTTCGATGTAGGCCTTGCCGGCGAGAATGTCGCGGATCTGGTCGTCACCGGAGATTTCACGCTCGATGGTGAGGGGACCGGTGTAGCCGATTTCCTTGAACTTTTTGATCAGCGCGGGGAAGTCCACCTTGCCCTGACCGATGGCGGTTTCCTTACCCAGGTGCATGCCGTCGGTGGGGTAGACGCCGTCCTTGATGTGGGTGTTCATGACATACTTGCCGAACACATCGAGAGCGTCCACGGGATTGGCCTTGCCGTAGAGGATGAGGTTGGCGGTGTCGAGGTTGACGCCGAGATTGCCGGTGCCGATGTCCTCGATGGCGCGCAGCAGGGTGACGGGGGTCTCCTGACCGGTCTCAAAGAGGAAGTTCTGGCCGCGGGGCTTGAGATAGCGCATCATGCCGGAGATGGCGGCGACGGTGCCCACGTAATCGGGGTCATGGGGATTCTCGGGCAGGAAGCCCACGTGGGTGATGACGTTCCGGATGCCCAGACGGGCGGCAAATTCAGCGCCGGAGAGCAGCTCTTCCACACGCTTCATGCGGTAAGCGGCGGGGACGATGCCCAGCGTCGCGGGGCCGTGGACGAAATTCCACACGGCAGGACCGGACCAGCCGGCCCAGAAGGAGGTGATCTCCACGCCGGACTCGGCGCAGGCCTTGCGGGTCAGAGCGAGGTAGTCCTGGGTATGCTTTTTGGTATCCCAGCAGTTGAGCTGGCAGCTTTCGAAGCCCAGATCGCGCAGCTGGCACATTTTTTCAACAATATGATCGTTCAGGGTGATAAAAACGCCGAGTTTCATATATAATCCTCCTGATAGTATAACAGACCAACGCCGGGTAAGGGACATTGGTCTGTTAAAAAATACTTACTTCTTGACGGCAGCCTCAATGGCGTCGGCCATGTCGGACAGGTAGTCTTCCTCGACCAGCTCAATCACGCCGCGGTCGCACAGACCCGCGAGATTGGGATCGATGGGCAGACGGGAAACAGCGGAAACACCGGCAGCAGCGGCGGCTTCTTCGATGTGGCTCTCGCCGAAGATGTTGTGGGCCTTGCCGCAGTCGGGGCACTTGAAGTAGCTCATGTTCTCGACCATACCAATGATCGGGATGTTCATCAGCTTTGCCATGTTGACGGCCTTGGTGACCACCATGCTGACCAGATCCTGGGGAGAGGTCACGATGATGATGCCGTCCACGGGCAGGGACTGGAAAACGGTCAGCGGGACGTCGCCGGTTCCCGGAGGCATATCGACGAACATGTAGTCGACCTCATTCCAGATAACCTCGGTCCAGAACTGCTTGACGGTACCGGCGATAACCGGGCCGCGCCACACGACGGGACGGGTGGGATCCTCCAGCAGGAGGTTGACGGACATGATCTGGGTGCCAAGCTTGGAGGGAACGGTGAACAGAGCGTCCTCGGAGCCTTCGACGGGACCGGAAACGCCGAACATCTTCGGGATGGAGGGGCCGGTGATGTCGGCATCGAGGATACCGGCATTCAGGCCGCGGCGCTGCATCTGGACAGCCAGCAGACCGGTGACGAGGGATTTGCCGACGCCGCCCTTACCGCTGACGACTGCGATGACATGCTTGACGGAGGACAGGTGATGGGGCTTTTCGATGAAATCAGCAGGATTGGATTTGCTGCCGCACTTGGCGGAGCAGGTGGAACAGTCGTGCGTACATTCTTCGGCGTTTTCGGCCTCAGGCGCGACTCTTTCTTCAGCCATGGGAGAAACCTTCTTTCATTTAATCGGGCACACTGCCCGGATGATATTCCTATTATACCCCAAAAGTGCAGAAAGGTCAAGACAGTGTGCAAGGATTCCTGTACAAGACAAAGGTCTGAAAAACGGGATGGAAGGGTATAATTTCATAAATTGTGCTTTCCTTTTGTGGGATGATGTGATAAGATAGAAGAGTCGGGACACAGGAGCAGCTCCTGCGTCCAAATCTGTCTGACAGGAGATAATACAATGGAACGTAAGGAACTTTTCCGTTATACCGGCGATCCGGCGCAGGTTTTCTCTGCCCGCCGCATCATCTACGCTGAAGGCAATGCCGAGGGCATGCGTGCCATCGACGTCAAAAACGGCGCAGGCCTCCACTTCACCGTTCTGGAAGGCCGCGGCCTTGATCTTTATGAGATGGACTTCAAGGGCACCAACATCGCATTCATGTGTAAAAACGGCCTGACCTCCGGCGAGCGTTTCGGCCTGCACGATGGTGATTTCCTGCGCGGCATGAACGCCGGCATGATGTTCACCGCCGGTCTGCTCAACGTCGGCGGCCCCGAGACCGTGGACGGTACCTATCATCCCCTGCACGGCACCATCGATTCCCGTGCCGCCAGTGAAGTCTATGCCCGTACCGATGAGTCCCGCCAGGCCATCGAAATCGGCGGCAAGCTGCGCGAGACCGCGCTCTTTGGCCCCAACCTCCATGTGAGCCGCAAGATCACCACCGATGCAAAGCAGCCCCGCATCGTCATCGAGGACACTATCGAGAACCGTGACGCCAAGGAAATCCCGATTGATCTGCTCTATCACTGCAACCTGGGCTATCCCTTCCTGGACGAAGGTGTGAAGCTCTATACCTCCGGCGGCGAGGTTGTGGGCCGTACTGAAGAGGCGCAGGCTGCGATCGATCAGCATATCGTGATGTCTGCTCCCATCGACGGCAAGCCCGAGGAAGTGTTTATCCATGACCTGAACACCGACGAGCGCGGCATGACCACGATGCTGGCTGTCAACGAAAAGCTCCGCCTGGGCGTCTATATCCGCGCACGCAAGGATACCCTGCCCATCTTCAACGAATGGAAGGCCATGACCTCCGGCGACTACGCGCTGGGTATGGAGCCTGCCAACAACCGTCTGCGCGGCCGCTCTGCCGAGATCGAAGCCGGCTTTATCCCCACCCTCGAGGGCTTTGGCACCATGACCACCCGCATTGAGATCGGCGTGCTGGAAGGCATGACCCGCATCAATGCCTTTATCGCCAAATACTGCAAGTAAAACACGCGTTTTTGGCGTGAGGGGAAAGCGTTTTCGCTTTCCCCTTTCAAAACTCATGCAGTAATCCGCCCACATATGTGATCATTTCCCGGAGAAAACGATGAAAATACTCAATTCCTTTCAGATCAAACTGTTCATGCTCCTGCTGATGACGCTGGATCATCTGGGAGTCCTTCTGCCCTATGAATGGGCGCGGATCTTTCACATCGTCTCAAGACCGGTGGCGGTCTGGTTTGCGTTTGCGGCAGTGGAGAGCTTTGTGCATACCCGCAGCCGTCGGGATTACGTCATGCGCCTATACAGCGCGGCGGCGGTGATGAGCGCGGGCAATGTGCTGCTGTCGATTCTGATGCAGGCAAAGCCCGATCTGGTGCCGGACAACAATATCTTCCTGACGCTGGCGGTGGGTGTGAGCATTCTGTGGCTGCTGGAGGAAGAATGGCGCCGTGCGCTGCGATGGGTTCTCATAGCGATCCTGGGTATCTTCATGGTCACGGCCTGCGAGGGTGGACTGCTGCTGCTGGGCACCATGCTTGTCTGCTGGGCATTCCGGGAAAAGCCGGGGCCACGCAGCGGTGTGCTGGCGATCCTCTTTGTGCTGCTGTCCGGTACGCCGGTGGGCAATGTGAGCATGTCGGCGATTATGCTGGAGTTTCTGGCCAATTCCTCCGTCGCCTGTGTTGGTGTCCTGCCGTTTCTGCATCTGTACAACGGCAGACGCGGCCCCGACGGACCGGTGGCCAAGTGGTTTTTCTACCTCTACTATCCGGCGCATATCTGGCTGATTGCCCTGGCGGCCTACGCTATGCTTTAAGCGTCGGGGCTGCCGTAATAGGCAAGCTCGAAATGCTGAAGAGCCCGCTTACGCAGCCGGTAATAGGAGGACTTCTCGATGACCAGCTCTTCCATGACATCCAGCGCCGGGCAGCCGTCGCAGAATACCAGTTCCAGCAGCAGGCGCTCCTGCTCGGGCAGCACGTCCAGTGCCCGGTTGATGCGCGTGATGGCAAGGACCGTGCTGAAATGCTGCTGTGACAGGGCGCGCTGCCGTGAAAGAAGCGCGGAGAGCTGCTCTTCATTTTCTTCACGGCCCTCGGAGAGCAGACGGGTGTAGGCAAACGCGATATCCTCCATTTGAGAACGTATGTTCTCTTTGGCTGCCATATGAATGCGCATTGCGGACAGAATTTGTTCAGGTGCTTTTCGTTCCATGGGATACCTCCTCTCAAAGAAGAACGTATGTTCTGAAAGTAGTATACCACATAACTGAAAAAAGTCAAGCACCCGATGAAAAAAAGGTGCCTGACTTTTGATAGTTTTGCATTTATTCAGCCAATGCGGAGGCGACGGAATCCATGCTGCGGATCTGAAAGCCGAGAGAGCGCAGGGTGGCAATCAGCTCAGGCAGCGCCTCGGAGGTGACAGCGCTGCCGTCCAGCAGCAGGAGCACATCCTCTTCACACTCTTCAAGGGCGACAAACACGGCGTTGACAAGCGCTTCACTGGACTCGGCACCGGTGAAACGGTGGGTCGGACTGCAGGATACAAAGCCTGAAGCCTGCCCCAGGCCGCGAAGTTCCGGGTAATCGTCTCCGTCCAGCAGCAGAAGCCGGGATTTTTCGCGAAGCAGCGCATAGAGACGTTCGTTCACGCCGTTGATGGACTGGATGAGTTCCTCGGTATTGACCGGGGATTCCACGCTGATATCGGGAGCATCGGGGGCTTTTTCGTCCTTGGCAGCCGTGCTCTCTTCCGGTTCGGGAAGCGCGTCGGGATTGGCGTACACGCCCAGAATCTGACCGGCAACGTTCATGCTGACAACGCTCAGGGGATCGGCGGCGATGCGTTCTCTGTCAAGAAAGATTGCAGCCTGCACACCGGCACGATCAAGGGTTGAAAGCAGCGCAGGGGTTTCATCGGGCGTGGGGGAGAGGAATGCAAAGCTTGCATAATGGGGAACCTGCACCGTGGTGGTCGTGGTGGTGGCGGGCGCGGTGGTACCGCCGGTTTCCATGAGATTGTCCAGCGCGGCGGCCATCTCATCCTTCAGATAGGAGGCAAGGAAGGCGTCCGGGTAGCTGGCGCGGTGATCGCCCACACGCACGATGTTGGAATCTGCCAGGAAGATATAACCCAGTCCCAGGTATTTGGCTGTGAACTGTGCGGGGACAAAAACCTGTCCCTTGACGATATAAGCGGGCTGATCGATCTCCTTTTGACTGCTGTCGTAGGTAATGCCGTGCCGCACGTCGAATTTGAGGATCTGATCGTTGCCGGCCAGAAAGAGAACCTGATCCGCGGAGGAATAAATGGCGCGGATATCGAAGTTTGCGGACAGCAGGGTGTAGGGGACATAGATGGTGCCGTTGCGGTAAACCGGCATGGTGGGATAGGTGAGGGGCATGAGGGTATCGTTGAGAACGGTGTAGTAAACGGTCTCACCGTTATAGGTGGCCGCCTGCGTGCGGGGAGAGAAGAAGAGCACGGCGGCGAACAATACCGCGAGCATCAAAACGGGAAAACGTATTTTTTTCAAAGGATACCTCCGAAAGACGGGAAGGTTATTTACATACACCATAATCCTACCACACAATCTGCGGCGCGTCAAGCGGTGAAAGAACGTATCCAAAGGGCATTTGACTTGATCGGGATGATGTGGTAAGATGGATACATCTCAATGACGGAAGAGGAACAGTGTATGGACACCTGGAAGCTCGTAGCCTGCGATCTGGACGGAACCCTGATGCGGGATGATATGTCGGTAAGCGAGGAAAATCTGTATGCGATTGCCCAGACCGCAGAGTTGGACGTGGAATTTGTGCCCTGTTCCGGCAGAACCCTGTGTGAGATTCCGGAAAAGGTGAGGAATCATCCGGGGGTTCACTGGATCATTCACTCAAACGGTGCGGTGATTCTGGACAGAAGAAACGGACAGCGCTATCCTGCCTGCATGACCCGGGAGGTGGCGGGACGGGTGCTGGATCTGCTGTATGCCTGCGATACCCACATCACCATCCGTCAGGGCGGGCAGTCCTACGCCGATGCGGCGCATCAGACGCCGGAGGACTATGCGCATAACCGGGTATATGCCGCGCACCGGTCGGTGCTGGCCGATTATGCGGTGATGCTGGACAACTACAAAGAGCGTATCTACGCCATGGAAGATATTGAGGTCATTTCAGTGTTTTTCCACAGCGATCAGGAAATGGCTGCCTGCTGGAAAACGCTGGAGGAATCCGGCGAGGTGACGGTGGTCTCGACTGCGGCGGTGCATCTGGAGATTATGGCGGCGTCTGCCGGCAAGGGCAATGCTCTGCGCAGGCTCTGCAGGATTCTGGACATTTCCCCCGCTGAAACCATCGGCATGGGAGACAGCGGCAACGATCTTCCGCTGATGCGGGCATCGGGACTGGCGCTTGCCATGGGCAATGGCAGCGAAGTGCTGAAAAAAGAGGCGGATGCCGTGATCTGCCGTAATGATGAGCACGCGGTGCGATACGTGCTGGAGAAGTATCTGCGCTGCAAGGCATAAACGCCGGAATTTACATAAAAACAGCCCCCATTGAGCCGGATAACGGCCTGATGGGGGCTTTCTGCGTGAAGAAACGGATTGATTAACGATTCGTGACGGAAACGGCAGGCTTATTCCTCATCTTCATACTCATCCAGCGACCACTCGTCGCGCCAGTCTATAAGTACCTGACCATTTGGATGCGCGGCATCGGGTTCCACAAAGCGCAGCGGCAGCCAGACATAGTCGGCGATGGAGGTGTTGGTGGTACTGTCGGAGAGCAGCTTTACGTGCTCGCCGGTGGCGGCATTGTGCGCTTCAATCTTGCGGTCGATCCGGTCCCAGCCGGGATCGCTTTTCTTCTGCGGGCCGAAGGCTGCCTCGTAGCATACGGAATAGTCCTCATATTCCAGGAAGGTCAGCTCCGGCAGCCAGCGATCGGCCAGGGCGATGTAGAGATCCTTCTTGCCGTGTACGCGAAAGACCGATGAAATCTGGGAGTGGTAAGACGTGCGGCTGGCATCGTTGGGATGGGTGTCGCCGAGTACATGATAGGGGCCGTGCCAGGTGTCGGCGACGGCAGCCTCTGAGGGGTTGGGGAAGTAGCCGGTGGTGCCGGAGGTGATGAGATAATGGCGGTAGTTGCGGACAAAGTGCGCGGTTGCCTCGCGGACATAGGGGGGATAGGGCTGGGGGAAATGGGTGGAATAGTAGCCGGTGACGTCGGTATAGTCGTCGGTCAGGTCGGCGATGATGGTTTCGCTGTGAACACGCTCAAAGAAATAGTAGCCCTTGCCGTCGGGCGCGGCTGCCAGATCGAAGTCACCGGCGCTCATACCAAGGGGACGCAGGTTTTCACGGATTTTCGTATAAGGTCCCAAAAGATCGTCGGCGGTCAGGATCGTTTCGCTCTGCGTACCGTCAACGTTCATGATCTTGAGCCAGCACACGTACTTGTTTGTCCGGGCGTTGTAGAGAATATGCGGCCGGTCCATGGATTTGGTGGGATGCAGGGAGGACGCGGGATTGTCGGGCTCGGGCTGGATGATCAGACCGAGATCTTCCCAGTTGTATAAATCTGTGGAACGGTAACAGCGCACACCCCAGTGCCAGATACCGTTGGTGCCGTCGGTCTTTTCCTTGTTTTCGCCGTACCAGTAGTAGACACCGTCCCGGTAAAAGACGCTGCCGCCGTGAGCCTGAATCCTGTTTCCGCTGGTATCCAGCCAGGGTCGGCCGGGATAGAATGCATTGTAACGCATATAAACTCCTCCTGCGGTAATGTACCTGGGTATGGGATTCTGCGGGGACTGTTCGCTGAACGTATTATATACCATCAGGATGGGAAACGCAAGCGGGAGTTTGTGACGGTGGGACGATTACAGCCGGATGACCTGATCGGCAGCGGCGGCGAGTTCACTGTCATGTGTGATGAAGATAATCGTTTTGTCGGAACTGCAAATGTACTCACGCAGCCAGGCGGCGGTCTGGCCGTCCAGATTGTTGGACGGTTCATCCATAATCAGATAAGCGGTGTTTTTGAGCAGTGCCCGGGCAATGGAGATCTTCTGCTTTTCACCACCGGAAAGCGTGTTTTGCTTTGCTGAGACCTGCCGGTCGGCAAGCGGCGCAATTCCCACCGTGTGAAGAACCGCATCAATCTCCTGCCCGGAGGCCGCAGGATTGCCGATGCGGATGTTTTCACGGACCGTACCCTCAAACAGATATGGATCCTGCTGGACATAGGCAAACTGATCGCGCCAGGTGCCGATGGCGCAGTCGCGCAGCTCGATACCGTTGAACCGGAGACTTCCGCGGTAATCCCTGCAAAGGCCGCTGAGAATGGAAAGCAGCGTGGATTTGCCGCTGCCGTTGTCGCCGCAGATCGCGGTTTTGGTTCCGCGGCGGATTGTGAAGCTGAGATGGGAGAGGGCACGATGCTCACCGTAGCAGTAGGAGAGATCGTCAGCACTTATCAGCGCAGCATCTTCAAGATTCATTCCGCCTGTCTGCTCGGGATCGGCGTACAGCAGCTCCAGCCGGTCAATGCGGTTGCCGATTACGCCGACTTTGCGCAGAATGTCGGATACGTTTGTCATGACCGTACCAAAGAGCGAAGAATAGACCATCATTGAGGCCACAGCACCGGGGGATAGTTCGCCGACAGATACCAGCAGCGCACCGATCAGGAGAATCACCAGCAGGCAGAAGGTGTCAAGAAAAGAAAGCGTGGCAGAGGCGAAGGTTTTCAGGGCTGCGGATTTGACGACGGTGGATTTGAAGTATGCGCAGAAGTGTTGGTCGTATTTGGCAATTAAGGGTTCGGCAATGCCAAACAGGCGTGCCAGATGGGGATGGGTGCCAAATCCGTCCTCTATGGTCCTGGCACGCAATTTCCAGGCGTGTTCCTCGGCATCATAACGCTTTTCACGTTTTTTGACAAGGAACGGGATGCTGATCCTGGCAAAGGACACCGCGCAGACGACGACGGTGAACATAACGCTCAGGCGGCAGGAAAAGAAGAGGACCGCAGCCAGAATGACCGGAGAACAGATCAGCTTTTCCATGGTCAGCGTCCATTCAATCCGCAGATCATTGGCATCGGAAGTGAGCCGCTGCCGTGCTTCACCCGAATCCAGTCCGCGGACTGCTTCATAGGATTTGTCCAGAAACCGGCCCAGAACCATCCTGTCATGGCGCAGTGCATTTTTGAGCATCTGCAGGTAGCCCAGAAGCCCCACAAAGGGTACCACCAGAATGGAGATGCCCAGACAGAGCAGGAGCTGCGGCAGACTTTCCATCCCCTGCGTTATGTCGAAGGCAAAGACCGCATCGGTCAGCTCACCCAGCTTCCGGGAGACCAGAACCGTCATGAGTCCCTCAAGGATGCGAAAGAGCGCCGTCATCGAAGCCGGAAGCCACATAGCTTTTTGACAGTCGCGGCGGATGGTATCACGTCCGGTCATTGGATACACCTCCCATACAGATGATTTTCGTATCCGGCAGCGCATCAAAGAGCCGGTCGTGGGTTACAATCACGGCGCGACCGCCGCGTTCACGCAATAGCTGCAGCAAAACCTCTTTAGCCTGCCCGTCCAGCGAGTTTGTCGGCTCATCCAGCAGCAAAAGCGCAGGATTGAGCGCAAAACCAAGGCTCAAAAACACTTTTTTACGTTCTCCGCCGGATAATTCGCGGATTTTCTGTCCGGACAGCAGCTCAGAGCTCAGATGAAACCGTTTGGCGATAGTCTCTGCCTGTCGGCAAAGGGAAAGCATGGAAAAAAGCTCCTCCGCCGTGAAATCATAGGCCGGTTCCTCCTGCGGCAGAGAGAAAATCCCGCCGGGAAAGATCGCAGCCGGGAAAAAGACGGGATCAACTCCGCCGACGCACAGCTCACCGCTGTCACAGAGAAGCTGCCCTGTCATCAGTCTCAGCAGCGTGGATTTGCCGCTGCCGTTCACGCCTTTGATGAGCGTAATCCGGGAGGTGTCCAGCGTGGCTGTGAAATCAGAGAGTACCGCATGGTCTTTGAAGCTTAGTCCGACGTCTGAAAAAACAATGGTGTCAAGCGTCTCAGGCGTCCGGACAGCGGGTTGGGGATGATCCCATTCTGCCAGATGAGATTGTGCTTGCCCGGCAACGGCAAAGCCGGTGATTTCCGAGCAGACGGTCTTGATGGCGGCATACAGATCCGCCGACAGGGCGATTGCCTGCACGGCGGCAGGCAGCTCCACCAGCCCATACAGGACAAAGACCGCCGCTGCAATGCAGGTACCGTATTTGAGGATTGCGTCTGTGAGCGAAAAAAGAATCCCTTGAACTGTACTGGCGGACTCTGCACGGCTGCCTACGCGCATCTCCTCACGATGAAGGGCTGCAAGTCCCTCCTGCCACCAATCTTTCAGCCCATACAGGCGGATCAGGGTGAACCCATGAAAGGCGCTGAGAACGAAGTTTGATTCCCTTGCTTCAATTTCCCGACACTCGGTATAGTTGATCTGCAGCTTTTTGCGCACGATGATCGGCGGGATAAGCTGCACAAGTCCAAAGACAAGCATCACCGGAAGCAGTATCGGACTGCCAAACCCGATCAAAAGAGCGTATGCGGCGGTTGTGATCAGTCCTGTCAAAACCGAGGGGAGAAGCTTTAGCTGCCGGTTAATCACCGTGGTCAGATCCTGATCCAGCGTTGTAACAAGCTGCCCGTGGTCTGCCTGATAAAGCCTGTGCAGCGGTGCGGACAGAATCAGGCGATACAGCCGGAGCCGGGATTGGTGGAGGGCAGCGGCTTCCAGCTTGCGAAAAGCCGTGTCGATGAGGAAAATGAGCAGCTGTGAAAGAAGCACGACGGCAAGTGCTGCGGCGACGGTTTTCAAAAGCGCAGGGGTCTTTCCCTCCGTCGCAAGCGTGACGGCGTGAGCACTGAGATGAGCTGTCAGCAGTCCTGCGGGGATACGCAGCAGCTTACCTATCCAGGCAAGCCGGGCGGCCCGGGTCGTTTCATGTCCCAGCAAACCGGACAGCTTGCAGGCGCGTGGTATGGTATCGTTTCGAATCAATCTGATTCCTCCTTCAACTGATAGGGAATTTAAGACTTTAGCTCAGTATATCAGAGGAATGCCGGGGATACCATAACGCTTTCGGTGAGTTGAGCTCACTTGCCGGTTGAACGCTGTGGCTGTGAAAACCATCTGCCTGCAAAAAAGTGCCATGATTTCGGGCGGGATTTGGCCGGAAATCATGGCACGAAAGCTTGTTTTGGTGTGCGGCAGCGGATCAGTCGGAGCTTACGCCGAAGGCAAATTCAGCGTAATGGTTCCATGTGCCGCCTGCCTTCAGCACAATTGAAGGGAAAGCGGGTT
Organism: Oscillospiraceae bacterium; assembly: GCA_015067675.1. Classification (GTDB taxonomy): domain Bacteria; phylum Bacillota; class Clostridia; order Oscillospirales; family QAMX01; genus SIG502. The sequence continues at coordinate 17,226 of SVMB01000037.1, read as the reverse complement.
GATGAATCGCATCGGGGAAGAACTGAGTCTCCAGACAGAAGCCGGAAAATGCAGCGGTGGGTTTTCCTCCCTTGCCGGGACGCTGGGGCAGGCAGTTGCCGGTATAGAGCTGCACGCCGGGCAGATCCGTGGACAGGTTCAGCGTAATGCCGGAATCCGGGGAATAGGCCGACACGCAGTTGTCCTGCGCGGATAAAACGAAGTTGTGATCGTAGCCTTTACCGATGATGAGCTGGGGATCGTCGGCATGAATGTCGGCGCCGATGGCCTTGGGGACGCGGAAATCAAAGGCGGTGTCTGCCACGGGACGGATTTCGCCGGTGGGAATGAGCAGCTCGTCGGAGGGCGTATAGGCATCGGCTGCAATGCGCAGAATCTGCGTCAGCACGTCGCCCTCGCCTGCCAGGTTAAAATAGGCGTGATTGGTCAGATTGACAATCGTATCCGCATCGGTGACGGCGCGGTACCCGATTCTCAGACGACAATCATCGGAGAAGGAATACACGACCTGCACATCAAGATTGCCGGGGAAGCCTTCCTCCCCATCGGGGGAATGCAGGGAGAGAATCAGCCGGTCGTTTTCGATTTCATGCTCCCAGATGCGGAAGCTGTAGCCGACCGTACCGCCGTGGATGCAGTTGGGGCCGTCGTTGGCGGCGAGCGGATAGGTCTTGCCGTTTAAGTCAAAAACGGCACCGGAGATGCGGTTTGCTACACGGCCGACCAGGGCACCCAGGTACTCCGGATCGTTTTCATACTGGGTAATGCTGTCAAAGCCCAGCACCACATCCGTAAGTTTCCCGTCACGGTCGGGAACGCACAGGCTCTGGATGATGCCGCCGCGGTTGAGAATGCGCACATAGGCGCCGGCTGCATTGACAAGGCGAAAAGCAAGCACATCCTCACCCCGGGAGGTCTTGCCGAAATACTCACAGATCACAGACATACTGAACTACCTCCGCTCACTTTCTTCTCTTCGCGCCGTCTCCGCGGTAATGCTCGCGCATGTCACCGTTCCATTCCAGCGCCAGAATGCCGTCTACCAGCGCCTGAGCCTGTGCACGGCTCTTCGTCTGGTGATCCATCATCACCAGATCCACCAGCAGCGCTTCGTCGCGCTGCTCATGGGCGGCGAGCTCCACTTCCACCATACCCACACGGTCAGCCAGCAGATGGCCCAGCACCGCCCGGGGCAGACCATCGGTCTGAATGCCGCGCACGCCGTTTTTGCTGCACATGGCCTGAATCTCCACGTTGAAGTCAAGAGGGATGCCGGGCACAAGATTATTCTCGTTGAGGATCGTGACTACAATCTTCTTCTCCACATCGCAGGCCAGCGCTTCCACCAGATCGATGATTACCTCATGGGAGTGCTCGGGCTTGTAGATGTCGGTCAGACGGATGGACTCATCGGAAGCATAGCGCTCGATGTCCTCGACGATTCTGGCACAGGCCTTGTAGTAGTTATCCCAGATGAAGGCGGGATCCTCGCGGAACGCCTTTTCAACCTCCCGGTCGGAGTGGTACCACCAGGCATTGGAGCCGCCGCCGGCGGAATGGGTGTCACCGATGGGCAGCACGCCGAAGGTTTCGTACATATCCAGCACCTTCGGACAGAGGTGTCCCTTGGCCTTCTCGGGATTGTCGCGGTTCTCGGCGATCCAGCGGTCCAGCAGCGGAAAGGCGTTTTCTCCGCGGTAGTTGAGCTTGGTCATCCAGATGAAGTGGTTGGAGCCCGCCAGCTCGTAGCTGACATCCTTTTCATCAAAGCCCAACTGCTCAAAGATGCTGTGCACACAGGTGGGCCCTTCGCACAGACCCACAACCTTGGGGTCGTGGTACTTGCGTCCCAGCATCGTGATCGCCGCCACTACGGGATTGGCAAGGAGGATGTACCAGGCGTCGGGGGCGATGCGGCGGGTGTCCAGATAGATCTCTTCGATCATGCGCAGCTGATAGAAGTTGATCCAGAAACCTTCGTCGTGCATGATGTGCAGACTGCCGCCGTAGTGATAGCCGAGGCTTTCGGCGACACGCAGACCGTCCTGCATACGCTGATGGTTGCAGGCAAGGGCGGTGTTGATGACGAAATCCGCGCCGACAAGGCCGATTTCACGGTCGGTGGTCTTGGTGATCTCCAGCTCCACACCCAGCTCCCGGGCATAGCGGGTGCACAGATTGTACGCTGCATCCAGACGTCTGGGGTTGATGTCCACCATGCAGACACAGGAGCCTGCAAGACCCGGCGTCAGGCAGATATCCTTGATCATGCTCAGGGAAAACACGGCGCTTCCGGCACCGATCAGAACGATTTTATTCTTCATAGCCGATTTTCTCCCGTTGTTGATATGTTTTGAGTCTTTTTCGTACCTGTCAGATCTCACAGTAGGTGATGCCCAGCATCTTTGCAAGCATCTTCCAGAACACGCGGGTATCGCCAAGCGTCACGGCCTCATGGTGCGTGCCGCCCTCTTCCAGCCAGCGCTCGGCGCATTTTTCAAAGCCGCAGGCGGGCTTAAAGAACAGATACGGCATCTCACAGCCTGCCAGATCGCATTTGTCGGCGATTTCGCCGTAACTGACCACGAATTTGTACTCGTTATTACCCATGTAGGCAAAGGAAACCACGGTCGCGGGACCCGGTTCAGGGGTAAACAGGGGCGTGGGCGGGTTTTCAAGACCGCCTTCGTTGAAAACCTTGTCAATCAGCCGGGGTTTGCGGTCATGACGGGCAATCTTCCAGTTCCCCTCACCGGCATGGCACATCAGGATGGACTCGGACGCGGCATCCATGGCGTACATCTCGGAGAAAGTGGCATTGCCATCGCCGGCGATCATCGCCAGCTTCATCAGTGTTGCGCACATCGAGTCGCCCTCGGCGGCGTAGCCGTAGCCGTCGGCCATCAGGCTGGACGCGGCGAGGAAGGGAAGCCTTGCAAAGCGTCCGTCGATGCCCAGCGTTTCAAAGTGCAGCGTCAGTGCATCAAAGCCGCCGTCCTCCATGAATCTGCGCAGGGCAAGGTACTGCCGCACAGCTTCACCGTGTACCTGCGGCGTCATCGAGGCGTCAATGTCAAAGACCTCGCGCTCATACGCCATCCGGGCCTGCACATCCGCATCGGGGATTTCGTCCATCAGAGCGCGCATGGTGCCGATGTATTCATAGGAATACTCGCAGCCCAGCTTCATCGTCAGCCCCAGATCATCAGCAAACACGTCTCCCATGTTGTTCATCTTGCCGATGACGGCCACCTTCATGGAGTGAAGCGCGGTATAGGCCTGGGATGCCAGGGCAAAGTTTCGGAAGAACGCCGCAAAACGCTCACTTTTCCGGCTGCCTGCAAAGGCCTGGAAGGGGATTTTCAGCCGGTGGAGGATGTTTGCATTGTCCTGCGCACCGTGAATGCCCTGGTTGATGGTGAAGTCATACTCGGTAAAGGCGGGGGTCATCACGTCGTCGGGCTGCAGGACGGCCAGCGCCAACGGCAGACGATTGGCCTGCATGGCGTTGATGATCCAGCCCGAGTGGGAGTAGGCCAGCAGCACCATCAGTATGCCGTCGCACTGCTCGGCGTTATACTTTCGCACCGTCTCTTCGATCTCACGGCGATTGGTGGCGATGGCATCAAAGGAGATATCGGCGTATGCGCCGAGCTCGTCCGCGAGTTCCCGTGCATAAGCGGTACGGCCCTCGAGAATGCCGGGGAAGATCGGCTCATAGCCTTCGATAATCATCGCAAGAAGTCCGATTTTCGGCTTTTTCATGGAATATGTCGCTCCTTTATCGTGTTACTCTTGTCTGTTCGGCTTGGGATGGATAATACGGCTTGCCGTCACGGTCCGCCGCAGGCGTGGGCGGCGCGTCGGATGCGGAGATCACCCGGATCTCCACTGGATTCTCCGGATGCACTATGTCATCCTCTGTAAGAACCGCCAGCAAAACCTCACGGGCGGCGTAGCGTTCCCGGTCGTAGGTCAGATAGATTTTTCCCTCGTGATAGTCCACGTCGGGATAGGTTACTTCCCCGCGTGTATCGATGCAGCGGCTGAACGCCCAGGTCTCACCGTCGTCCTCGGACAGATACAGGGTGAGGTTGGTGCGCTCTTTGGCATGATCGTTGTTGACCAGCAGAAGCTTGCCGGAGGGGGTGCGGCCGATGTAAAAGCGGGAGTTGGGGTTGACGATTCCGGTCAGCTTGGCATCGCTCCAGTGAGCTCCGCCGTCACCGGAGCTGCATGCGGCGATCTCTCCGACGGAGGTGCGGGCAAGCATCCGGATCGTACCGTCCTGCTTCTGATACGCCATGGTTTCATCAAACGGCGAGGGCAGTCTGACGGCGGCGGAATGCATCTCAAAGCTCTTTCCGCGATCCTTTGAAAGGCTGTAGCAGTATCGGTCGCTGCCCATATCGTAGCTGCAGTGGAGCCAGGAACCGTCCCGCAGCACGACGGGCTTGTTGCGCAGAAAGCCCCGGCCAAGACAGCGCGGCTCGGAAAAAACCGGCCTATCCGCATCAGGATGGTCGCAGACCATGCACCACATATAGTGATCCTGCCCGTCATAGAACCAGCCGTCGATGGTATAACCCTCACGCCCATAGCCGATGGGCTCCATATTCTGCTGCGTCCAGTAAAGAAAGAGTCGTCCGTCGGGCGCTGTCCAGAGCTGGATGTCAAACGCATGGATCCAGTGTACCCGGCTGCTGGGGATCACCAGAACGGGAGAGGTCCAGGTGACGCCGCCGTCATCGCTGTAGACGAGGAGGTTAAAGTTGTCGGGATGGGGCTCGGTGTAGCCGCCGGTGTACCAGCCCATGTAGATTCTGCCGCCGGAGGTCACGGCGACGGTGGGGATTCCCTGAAAGAGCCGGATGTTGGGATTGGTATAATAGGCTTCCGAAGGAGCATAAAGTACGTCACAGGCACATTGATCTGCCAGTTTTGCAAGTTTTTCGGGCATTTTGTGTTCCTCTTTACACCTGGGAGGCGAGCTTTTCAAGGCTTGCCTTCATCCTGAGATATCTGTCGTAGAGCGCGTCGTATTCCAGACGCCCGGCCTCTTCCGGCACATACCGCCGGGAGATTTCCAGCCTGCCGACGGCTGCGGCGAGATCGGGATAGAGCCCGCAGCCGACTGCCGCAATGCAGGCGCAGCCAAAGAGCGTGGTTTCCTCCTGCGCCATGGTGACGATTTCCAGTCCCGTGACGGCGGCCTTGATCCGGCACCAGATATCGCTGGCCGACGCGCCGCCGATGGAGATGAGCCGGTCGGACGTTTTTCCCTGCGGCATCAGGGCAAGATTGTCCCGGAGCATGTAGGCCACGCCCTCAAAGATTGCCCGGACGAAGTCGCCGCGGGTATTGTGCAGCCCCACGTTCCAGAAGCAGCCGCGCAGATTCTCTGCGCCGTCAGAGCCGATGGTACCTTCAAAGTAGGGCAGCAGCACGATGCCGCCTGCACCCGGGACGCCTGCCGCCGCCACCTCGCTGAGATGCGCATAGATGTCATCCTGCGGCTCGTTTGCATAGAACTGTTCGGCGAACCATTTCAGAATCGTGGTGGCCGTGCGTCCGATGGACAGCAGCAGATACTTGTCCTTCTCGGCATGGCGGTAGATCGTCAGCTCGGGGTTGCTTGCAAGACTGTCGGCCAGATTCATCGTGGAGCCGACGATCATCGCGGTACCGGTGGTTTCATGGATGCAGCCGTCGGCAATGTTGCCGCAGCCGACGGCACCGGAGAGCTGATCCATGGCACCGGCGTAGACGATGGTATTCTCCGTGAGCCCCAGAAGGGAGGCTGCCTCCGGCGTCAGCGCGCCGATGCGCGCCCCGGGATCCACCACATCCGGCAGCATGCTCCGGGAAATCCCGACAGCCTCCAGCGCCTCATCCCAGAGATCGTCGGTCGTCAGGTCGAAGTAACCCGTTGAGGTTAAGAGCGCCTTTTCGCTGACGGTGCGGCCGGTGAGGCGGAAGATCGCGTAGTCCTCCAGAAGCAGGAATTTATAGGTTTTGGCGTAGATCTCAGGGATATGTGCCTTGATCCAGGCAAGCTTTGCCAACGGTACATAGCCGTCGATGGAGGGCAGGCCGGTTTTGGCACGAAATACCCGGTCGGGAAAAGCGCTTCGCAGGGTATCTGCTTCAGCGGAGGCACGACCGTCAAGCCAGACAATGGCACGGGAGAGGGGATTGCCTGCCCGGTCGATGGGAATGAGCGTTTCACCTTGAGTGGTGATTGCCAGCGCACGCACGTCGGCTGCAGGTATGCAGCTCACAGCCAGTGCTTCGCGGCTGCAGTCCGTCATGGCGCGGATGTAGGCTTCGGGGTCTGCTTCCACGGTACCGTCGGGATTCATGCTCACCTCATAATCACGCCGGGTAATGACGAGACAGGCAAGCGTTTCGTCAAAGATGCCGCATTTTACCCCGGAGGTGCCGATATCAAACGAAAGGATGTAGTTCATAGCTTCCTCGCTTTCAGGCGGCTCATAACTGCGTAAGAATTGCCTCGAAGGTATCTGCAACGAAGGCAATACCGGCAGGCGAGGTGATCAGCGGCAGCTTGATGAGCACTGCGGGCGGGCAGTTTGCCTTGTAGGTCTGGGCACTGACGTCGATGCAGCAGGCGTTGACGCGTTTTGCAAAGTCGGCAGCCGTGTGCAGATCGTGAAATACCAGCGCAGCCAGATAGCCCAGTCCCTCGGCGCGGTCAATCAGAGCGGGATACTTCCGGGTCAGGGCATTGAGCCGCTGCTCGAAGGCTGCCTGATTGGCGTCGAGTACCTCGGCGTTATCCTGTACGAAGCGCATCGTGATGAGATAGGACAGGGAGGCCAGCTCCTCCTGACCGTTGGTGACCAGTGCGCCGAACTGGGTCAGGCTGTCCATTTCAGCGGTGGTCAGGACCTTGCTGGCGGGGTACTCGCCGCCGGAGAAACCCTTGCCGATGATGACAAAATCGGGAGTCAGTTCATAACGGCGGAAGAGGTAGAGCTCACGATACCAGACGCAGGACTGGATCTCATCGGCGAGGGTGGGGGTATCATAGGCGCGGCAGAGGGCATAGGCCTGTTGAAGGAATACCTTGTGCAGGCGAATGCCTGCGTAGTTCATGAGGATGATCTCGTGGAGGAAACCGGCGGTCTTGTAGGGAGGCTTGTTGTAGGCTTCGATCTTCTCGCGGAAGTCGTCAATGTCGTTGATGGCGACGGACACCACCTTGTAGAGGCCATTGGTCGAGGCTGCGTCGGCGATTTCCGGCCACATGCCGCGCAGGGTCTGGGCGATGACGGTGGTGCCGTGATAGTTTGCCTCATTTCCGCCGTCGCGGTCGGCCATGACGAAAAAGACGGGAATGCGTCCGGCATAAGGACGTGCCTCTTCGGACGCCGACTGGCGGTAGAAGCGGTTGAGCATCATCTTGAGTGCGGCTTCCACGGCAAGAGAGCCGGTTTCAAGGCTGATGACACGATTGAGTACATGGGCGTCGCGGCTGGCGAGCACGGTTTGGAGTGCTGCGTCATCGGTACGGGCGATGCCGTTGGCTGCACGAATGAGCTCACGCTCGAGTGTGCGGGTGATGAAGCCGCGGGTATTGTTGTGGGTGGCGTTGAGGATGCCGAGTGCACGGGCATGGTCGATGAGCCGGTAACCCGGGAAGCCGTGGCCGAGGGAAGCGTGGTAGTGCTCGCTCTTGCCGACGAAATAAAGCCGTCCGTCCTCGCCGATGCGCGTGCAGCCGCGGCCGGTTAAGGGAGCAGCCGTGCGGTGAAATGCGTGACGGAAGGAATCGGTGGCGGCGCCGTCGTTTTCATTGACGCAGGCGGGGATGATGGACGTGCCCACGAGCGGGAGCAGTTCGTCGTCGCGCTTTTGCACGTCGATGGGGTAAAAATCGACCTTTTCAGAGGCCAGACGCTGGTAATAGTCGCGTTTTTGCGGCTCAAAGAAGCAATTTGCGTCGATAACGCTGTCCGGATAGGATTTGCCGAGAAGATCGGTCAGAGAGTAGCGGGTAGACTGAAACATGGGCTGATTCTCCTGCTTTGTTACCATTATATTGTGACTTAGATGATGGCGATGTCCTTTTCGGACAGAAACGCAAGCTCATCCGGCTGATCGGTGACGATTGCCGAGATGTCGCGGTCTGCAGCGAAGCAGACCATGGCGGTTTTGCGGAACTTTTCGCTGTCGGCGAGGATGTAGCGCTGGGCGGAATTGGCGATGGCAGCCTGCGCAAGCCGGGCAGTCTGGAAATCCGTGGCGGTGAAGCCGGATGCGCGGCTGTAGCCGTCGGTACCGATGAAGCATTTGCTGTAGCAGACGCTCCGGATGGCATTTTCAGCGATCATCCCGCAGAAATCCTTGCGGTTATCCCGGTATTCTCCGCCGATGACGTGAACCTTGGCGCAATCCTTGAGGATGTTGAGGTTAATCAGGGAATTGGTAAAGACCGTGAGATCGCGCAGCGCCCCGCTGCGCAGGGCGTCGGCGATGCAGCTGCTGAAGCGGGCAAGGGTCGTACCGTTGTCCAGGTAGATCACATCCCCGTTTTCGATAAGCTGCACGGCCTTTTGGGCGATGAGCTCCTTTTGGGCAACCCCCTGATTGTCAGCCGTTTCGTAGGTGTAGATGCTGACCAGATCATTGTCGAGCAGGCGCAGGCAGCCGTGCCCGCGCACACAGAGGCCGCTCTGTTCCAGATTGAGGAAGAGACGGCGCGCGGTGGACTCCGAGACGCCCAGCAGCTCCATAGCCGTGTGCAGGTCGATGGCCTTGCGGGTCTTGAGGTGATCCAGCAGAGTCTGTTCGTTTCGCTGTGTCTTGTTCATGTAATCATTCCTTTATTGAATGCGATACTTCATTATACCTACGGGGATCAGGCTTTGTCAAGAGAAATGAAAGAAACAACCAAAATAAAATGAACGGGTCAGTCAAAATAGAAGTGGAAAACTGCCCCGCATCCTGAATGGATCAGGACGCGGGGCAGAGAAGATCGGTGAAGGAATGAATGTGGGGAAGAGGAAATTATGCCAGGGGGCCCAGCTCGAGCTCCTCGGCATGGGCTTTCATCGCTTCGATGCAGATGGCAGCCACGTCTTTGACTTCCATGCCCAGCATCTCGCAGCCCTTTTTGATTAGCTCACGGTCGCACTTGGCGGCGAACTTCTTGTCCTTGAATTTCTTCATAAAGCTGGAAATCTCCATATCGGTGATTCCGGCGGGACGCATACGGGCAGCGGCCTGGATGATACCCGTCAGCTCGTCCACCGTGTACAGGCACTTTTCCAGATTGCTCTCAGGCGCCACGTCGGTGCACAGCCCGTAGCCATGGGCAAGGATGGCGCGGATTTCCACATCGTCGAGACCGGCAGCTTTCAGCGGCTCGGCGGTATAGGCCAGATGCTCGTCGGGATGCTGCTCATAGTCGTAGTCATGCAGATAGCCGATGGCCATCCAGTGATCTTCATTCTCACCGAAATGGCGGGCAAGACCACCCATCGCGGCCATGAGATTTTTGGCATGCAGGAACAGATGGGCTTCGGTGGTGGTGGTTGCCAGCAGCTCTTTGGCTCTTTCCAGTGTAAGCATGGTGATATACTCCTTTAATATGTGGATTTTCGGGATGAAGGCTTTCTTTAGAATACCAGCTGCACCAGCGCCATGTAGCAGACGGTGCCGCAGATGATGCTCAGCAGCGTATTGCGTTTCCAGATATGCAGCACGCCCACCACCAGGCAGGCAATCAGCGGCGGCAGAAAGCCGCTGGGGCTGTCGAAACGGGTGCCTTTCAGGCAGTAGACAACCAGCATGCCCATGATGGCGCAGGGAAGCACCCGACCGAGCTTATCGATGATGGCGGGGGTTTTGCGCTGACCGTTGAAGATCAGAAACGGCAGGAAGCGGATACCGGCCGTCACCAGCGCGATGACCGCAACGAGCAGCCAGGGATAGAAATCAGTCATGGCTTGCATCCTCCCGGTAGAGACAGAGTGCCAGCGCGATGACAAGCATCGCCGGGATCAGAAAACGGTCGCTGCCGAAGATCAGCAGGCAGATGACCGACACGCCGACGCCGATGAGCGCCGGGGTATGCTTCCGGCTGCCGAGCCACTGCTCAAGAAACACCGTCACAAACAGCGCCGTCAGCGCAAAATCAATACCCTCGGAGTTAAAGCGTACCAGCGAACCGACCACAGCGCCCATGACAGAGCCTGCAATCCAGTAGAGATGGTTGAACAGCGAGACGAAGAGGTAGTAGCCGTTCTTCTGCTCCGGCGGGATGTGGGCGTTTTCCTGACAGACCAGAGAGTAGGTTTCATCGGTCAGGGCAAAGATCAGGTAGGGCTTTGCGCGGCCGGTTTGGCGATACCGGTCAAGCATGGAGATGCCGTAAAAGAGATGGCGCGCGTTCACCATCAGCGTGGTCAGGGCGGCGGTGAGGATGGATGCGCCGCCGGTGAGCAGTCCGACGGCCACATACTGCATGGAACCGGCGTAGATGAGCAGGCTCATGGCAAAGGCCATCAGGATGCCAAAGCCGTTTGCCTTCATGATGATGCCGAAGCCAAATCCCAGCACCAGATACCCCGTCATCACGGGAATGGTTGCCACAAACGCAGAGCGCAGTGTTTGCTTCATGGAAATACCTCGCTTTTTTGGGTCTACCAAAGATTGTACCATCATTGTACCCTCCCGTCAATTGCGTACAAGTAAATTCCGGTATATCTGCGGCTGCATACAGATAACGCCCGGAGAAGATCGGGCAGATCCCCTCCGGGCGTTTGCGTGATGAGCGTCTATAAAGCAGCATAGCTTTCCACGTACGCAGCTATGGAATCAAGCATGCGCTGCAGAGCGGGAATATCTTCTTCGGAGGCGTATCCCCAGATGCCAAGCGTACATACCCCGCCAAGGCTGACAACAGAGATCTGCACGCCGGGCTTTTGCTTGACCGGCCCGCCGAACCAGCATTCCGTGGGTACAGCATCCCCCATGCGCAGCGTGTCACGGTCGATTCGGCCGAGATTGGTCAGTCCCACCGACATGCTGCCGTAGAGCCGGGAGGCCACGCGCATCAAAAAGCCCAGTGGGAACAGCCGCGTCGAGCCGTGCAGCAGCGGCATACCGTACAGTCCGCCGAGGGGATCGTCTTTTGCACGGCGGGTCTGGGCGGCGATATCGGCAAGGGTTTGCCGAAAATCCGGACAGACACCGTGGGGCAATGCGGTTGCAAGCGATCCTGACAGATTGCAGAGTCCCTGCGTATCCTGCCCGGGACAGTGACGGCGCAGATCCATCATCGACATGATGCTCATGGGCGCATGGGAATCCACGCCCTTGGTGTCGGCAAAGGCATGATAGCAGGACGTGAGCAGCAGATCGTTGACCGTAGCACCGGCAGATTTTGCGCGGCCTGCGGCTCGTGCCATGATGTCCGCCGGGATGCTTCGGCGCAGCACAACCGCCTCTCCGGACCCGGATGACGGAAAGGGAAACACCGACTTGATGCCGGTGCGCGGGTCCTTGAGCAGACGGAGACGATTTAAAAAGGGGAGTCCTTTATAAACCTGCTCTGCTGCACGGCTGCCGTTTTTGACGGTGAGCGCAGCACGGGAACCGTCGGCGGATACCGCACGGTAGGCCTCGGCAAGCTTTGCAAGCAGATACTTGCCGTCTGAGCCGTCCATGCAGAGATGGCTCAGGGTCAGCACGAGAGCTGAGTCCTGATAACCGGTGATAAGGGTGCAGTGCAGCTTGGTTTTGTGCTGCGGCGTCACCGGGAGCAGCGCACGGTCAAAGGCATCCTTCAGGGGATCGGGAGAGTCGGAGATGTGACAAAAGACGTCTGCATCGTCGTAGGTGTCGTGAATTTCCCAGGCGGCGCCGATTCTGCCGGGAATGAAGGATGCGTGGAGGATATCAACGCTGTCGGTCAGCAGGCGCACGGCGGCGAGCATCCGGTCGGGATCGAGGGGTTGGGGGTATTGCAGGACAAACCGGATGGTGTTGTCGTTATATTCGTGAACGAGGTACTGCATTTTTTCGCCGCTTCCGGCGGGGATTCTGCGTGTCATGAATGGGCTCCTTTGGTGAGGTCAGCTCTGATTGCCGTGGGATGCCTGATTGCGGCGGAAGTCGCCGGGGGTCATGCCGTAGTGGCGCTTGAACAGGCGGGAGAAGTAGTTGGGATCGGCACATCCGCAGAGCTGGGAAATGGTTTGAATCTGCAGGCCGGTGCTCTGCAGAAGATGAATTGCCGCTTTCATACGCTGACCGATGACGTATTCGATGAGCGTCTTACCGGTTTCACGGCGGAAGATCGTGGAAAGATAGCCGGGGGAGATGCGCATGAGGTCGGCGAGGGTGTTGAGCGTGAGGTCGCCGGAGAGATTGGCGTCGATGTAGGCGCGGATGCGCTGCACGACGGGGGAGAACTGGTCGCCTGCATGGGTGCGTACAAGCCTGCAGTAAGCGCGCAGCATTTCGCCGATGAGCTCATTTCCTGCCTGAAGCGTCGGAACGTTCTCGATGAGTCGGGCATAGTGGCCGGACTGGCTGTCCAGATGGATCGGATGCACGCCGCCCTGCTCGGCAGCCTTGCGCAGAAGGGTGTTGCAGATGATGCAGTAGTTTTTGATGTTGCGCAGGGGATCGGCGGAGCGCGGCTGGTAGTTGAGCTGGCTGATGCCGGACATGAGCACCTCGGCGCGGTGGGTCTGCCCGTGCATGACGATTTCCATCAGCTCGTTTTCAAAGGCATAGCGCTCCTCCATCTGCTTCATCTGCTGCAGGATGTCCTGCTGCTCGATGGGCGCATCCTCATTCCGGGCCATGGGCACGCTGTGCTGCTGCTCATACGCCACATCGATCACGTCAAAAGAGCCGCTGCCACCCCAGATGATCTCCCCGAAGGCGGAAACGATTGCCAGAACGGCGGACGGATCGATGAATACCGGCAGGGAAGCATAATATGCCGTTTGCTGGGAAACAAAATCCATGGAGAGTCCAAGCCGCTCTGTTTGTTCGAGAATGGACTCGCGTGAGAGGTCGGCTGTCAGATAAGGGCCGATGACCACCATGGAATCATCGTCGGTGTGCGGCAGACGAAAGTAGATGAAGCGGCAGAGGAACTGATCCACCATCTTGTAGACCTTTTTGTGCTCCATCAGGTGCGCGACGGATCGGAAAACACGCTCGTAGTCCTCATCCAGCCCAAGCATGGAGCGCAGTCCAAGATCCAGCTCACCCGTCGGATCGCCGGGACGATACAGTCTGGCGTTCAGCCGCATTTTTGCCAGAACATTGAACAGAAAATCCAGTTCTTTCTGATAAAAAGCAGTCATCGGACACACCTCCTTGACCTATACCTACATTATCTGATATTTTTCACGGAAAATCAACATCCGGAATGAAATAAATGCTGAAAATGATGAAAAAAATCCTAACCATCTTTCCAGCTTCCTGTTAACATAGTAGATGTAGAATGTCCGAATAACGGACATCAGCATAAGGAAAAGAGAGGGATTTCTTATGGCAAAGAAACCTGTCCAGCTGGACGCAAACGGTCATCGCAAATTCGGTATCCGAGACAGCGTTGCCTACGCCGCCGGTGATCTCGGCTGCAACATGAGCTTCGCCCTCAAGGGCACCATGGCTCTGTTCTGGACCCAGATCATGGGTATGGGTATGTGGTACTCCCTGCTGCTGATTATCGTGCAGGTATGGGATGCCATCAACGATCCGCTCATCGGTACGCTCATCGATGCCGACCGCCGCACCTATCGCCGCAACAAGTTCCTGCAGTACATCTGGATTGGCTCAATCGGCCTGATTGTGGGCGGTGCCTGCTGCTTCCTGCCCTTCGCCGGCGCTCCTGTGTTCGCCAAGGCCATTATCTTTGTCGCCGGTTACGTGATCTGGGACGCTTTCTACACCATCGCCAACGTTCCCTACGGCTCTCTGCTGTCCCTGATCTCCAATGACCCCGCTGACCGCGCCTCCCTGTCTGCCTGGCGTTCCGTTGGCTCCATGGTCGGCAATATGCTCCCCATGGTTATCCTCCCCTTCATCATCTATGACAAGGTTGCAGGCCCCGACGGAAAGCTTGTTGACGTTCTCAACGGCAATAAGGTCTTCCTCGCCGCTCTCATCATGGGTGTTCTGGGCTTCATCTGCTTCCAGTTCATGATTAAGAATACCGAGATCCGCGTTGATACCTCCGTCAGACTCAATGAGGAGCAGCCCAGGTTCAACGTCATCGAGGCTCTGAAGAACTTCGTCAAGAACCGTCCCGCCGTCGGCGCCACCGTCGCCGCCATGGGTATGTTCATCGGTATGCAGGGCGCTGCCACCGCGGTTTCCGTCGTGTTCCAGATTTACTTCAAGAACGCTCAGATCTCCGGTGTCGTGCAGCTCTTCGCCATGATTCCGATTCTGGTCTTTACGCCCCTTGCCCGTAAGATGGTTGTGAAGTTTGGTAAGAAGGAGCTGTCTGTTCTCGGTTCCATCTGCGCCATCATCGGCGGCCTGGGCCTGTTCATTATCACTCCTGACAACACCGGTCTGGACCTGGTTATCTACATCCTCTGCCAGCTCGTTTACAGCCTGGGTCTGGGTATCTACTCCACCGTTTCCTGGGCCATGATGGGAGACGCCATCGACTACAACGAGTGGAAGACCGGCAAGCGTGAGGAAGGCATTGTCTACTCTCTGCATTCCTTCTTCCGTAAGCTGGCCCAGGGCGTTGGCCCCGCCGTTGCCCTGCTGATCATGGGCGGTCTGGGTTATGTCAACAACGCTGTTGATCCCGCCACCGGCGCTGCCATCATCGACGTCACCCTGCTGAGCTGGGATGTGGCCGTGAAGCTTCGTATTCTGGTTGCCGCTCTCTTCCTCGCCTCTGCCGTGCTGCAGTTCATCGGCCTTGGTCTGATCTACAACCTGGGCAAGAAGAACCTGCAGACGATGAACGAAGAGCTGGCTGCCCGCCGCGCTGCGAAGTAAAATTGGATTGACAAACGGTCAATCCGATTGTATCATAGTAATGTCGGCAGGCAGGCTCCGGCCTGCCTGCCTCTTTCTGAATTTCGAGGAGGAAACCAAATGCGTCAGATTCTGAATATCAACGCCAAGTGGGCTTTTACCAAGCAGGCTCATGAGGTTCCCGCAACCCTGCCCAACGACTGGAACTGGGTCAACATCCCCCATTCCTGGAATGCCATCGACGGTCAGGACGGCGGCAATGACTACTACCGCGGCACTGCCTACTATGCCAAGACCATCAGCAAGCTGGAGCTGCCCGAGGCCGAGCGCTACTATCTGGAGCTGCAGGGCGCCAACTCTTCCGCCGACGTCTATCTGAACGGCAAGCACATGGCTCATCACGACGGCGGTTACTCCACCTGGCGTGTGGACATCACCGAGGAGCTGGGCGTCAACAGCCTTCTGGTCGTCAAGGTTGACAACTCCGCCAACGACACCGTCTATCCCCAGATGGCCGACTTCACCTTCTACGGCGGCATCTACCGTGACGTGAACATCCTCTGCGTCAGCGAGAGCCACTTTGATCTGGACTACTATGGCGGCCCCGGCCTTGCCGTGACCCCCGAAATCGTGGGTAAGGATGCCAAGGTGACCGTGAACGCCTATGTGACCAATGCAAAGCCCGGTCAGGTTCTGCGCTACACCCTGTGCACCGCCTGCGGCTGCGAAGTGGCCTCCGTCGAGACCGCCGATACCACCGCAGTCCTCGAGATCCGTGACGTGCATCTCTGGCACGGCCGCCGCGATCCCTATCTGTATACCGCCAAAATCGAGCTGGTCGAGGACGGCAAGGTTCTGGATAACATCTCCACCCGTTTCGGCTGCCGTACCTTCCGCATCGACCCCGATAACGGCTTTATCCTCAACGGCGAAGAGTATCCCCTGCGCGGTGTGAGCCGCCATCAGGACCGCTGGGGCATCGGTAACGCCCTGCTGCCCGAGCATCACAAGGAAGATATCGATCTGATCTGTGAAGTCGGCGCCACCACCATCCGTCTGGCTCACTATCAGCATGCCCAGTACTTCTATGACCTGTGCGACGAGCGCGGTCTGGTCATCTGGGCTGAAATCCCCTATATTTCCAAGCATATGCCTACCGGCCGTGAAAACACCATCTCCCAGATGAAGGAGCTCATCACCCAGAATTACAACCATCCCTCCATCGTGGTCTGGGGTCTGTCCAATGAGATCGGCATCGGCGGCGCCGACGAAGATCTGCTGGAGAACCACCGCATCCTCAACAACCTCTGCCATGAGCTGGATAAGACCCGTATGACCACCATCGCTGCCGTTTCCATGTGCAAGATGGACGATCCCTATCTGCAGATTCCCGACGTCGTCAGCTACAACCACTACTTCGGCTGGTACGGCGGCGATACCGAGATGAACGGCCCCTGGTTTGACAAGTTCCATGCCATGCATCCCACCATTCCGATCGGCTGCTCCGAGTATGGCTGCGAGGCGCTCAACTGGCATACCTCCAATCCCATGCAGGGCGACTACACCGAGGAATATCAGTCCTACTACCATGAGGAACTGATCCGTCAGTTCTTCTCCCGCAAGTATATGTGGGCCACCCACGTGTGGAATATGTTTGACTTCGGCGCGGATGCCCGCAGCGAAGGCGGCGAGAACGGCCAGAACCATAAGGGTCTGGTGACCTTCGACCGTAAGTATAAGAAGGACAGCTTCTACGCCTACAAGGCCTGGCTGTCTGATGATCCCTTCGTGCATCTGACCTCCAAGCGCTACGTTGACCGTGTGGAAGACGTGACCCGTGTCACCGTGTACTCCAACCTCCCCGAGGTTGAGCTCTTCGCCAACGGCGTGTCTCTGGGCAAGAAGACGGCCGAGGATCATTTCTTCCGCTTCGACGTGGAAAACGTCGGCGAAACCCACCTCGTTGCCGTTGCCGGTGACTGCCGCGACGAGAGCGTCATCCGCAAGGTTGACACCTTCAACGAGAGCTATCGTCTGGTCGAAAAGGGCGCGGTTCTCAACTGGTTTGACATCGACGCTCCCGAAGGCTTCCTGTCTCTCAACGAAAAGATGGGCACCGTCCTCGCCACGCCCCAGGGTCAGCAGCTCTTCATGGGTATGTTCGGCAAGATGATGGGCGGCGAAGGCAAGATGCAGGCTGCCGGCTTTGAAGTCAACGCCGAGATGATGACCATG